>JASLPR010000035.1 GCA_030744875.1 Chloroflexota bacterium | reverse complement strand
CGCACGACTGCTGCAGGCGATGGACGAGCACACGCGGGAGATCGTGAAAGTGAGTGTAGAGTCGCCAGCGCTCGTGCTGCGTCACGACGGGAATCATGACAGCTACTTGACACCACCACCAATCTTTGATGAGCACTTCGTGCCGTTCTTCCAGCATTTCACTTCGGAGTGCGCGAAGCACGGGAAGGTTTCCTGCACCCACACCGACGGGGATCAGTCCCTGCTGCTGGACCAGATTCGCGACTCGGGCTTCGCGATGTGTGAGGCGTTCACGTCGCCGCCGATGACGCCGACCTCGATCGCCGACGCGCGGGTGGTGTGGGGACCGGATGTGGTCATCTGGGGCGGGATCGCGTCGGTGATGCTGGCGCCGGAATACTCGGACGCCGAATTCGAGGAACACGTCGTGCAACTCATTCGCGAGGCGGCGCCGGGGAATCGGTTCATCATGGGAACCGGCGACAACCTGCCGACCGACGGGCTGCTGGAACGGATGGTGCGGGTCGACGAATTGTGTAGAACGGAGGGTCGCTACCCGGTAGCGGCGGGCTAAGGGGGGAGCAGGGGGAGATCATGACACCGAGGGAACGGATGCTGGCGGCGGTGACCGGTGGGGAGGTCGACCGGCGGGCGGTGGGAAACATCGTGTCGGCGGCGACCTACGGACAAATGCGGCGGACCGGGTTTTCGTTCCCGGAGGCGCACTACGACACCGACACAATGGTCGGTTTGGCGGAGTTGAGCTACACGGAACTGGGCTTCGACACGGTGATGCCGTACTTCGGGTTGATCTCGGGGGCGGCGGCGCTGGGGGCGGCGATCGATTGGGGCGAGGACGACTGGGTGGTGGAGGACGGGCGCGTGGTGACCGGGCCTAGGATGCCGGGTTGCAAGCAGCCTCCCTGCTGGGTGGGGCCGGGGGAGATTGAGATACCGAAGGACTTCCTGGACAAGCCGGAAACGAAGGCGATCCTGGACGCGATAGCGGAACTGCGGTGGCGGCACCCGGAGGCGTGCGTGGTGGGCAAGGCGATGGGGCCGTGGACGCTTTCGTACAACATGTTCGGGGTGCAGGAGTTCCTGATCAACGTGCTGCTGGAGCCGGATGATGTGCACGCCTGCCTGGAAGGGTTGAAGCAGGTTTCGGTGATGTTCGCGAACGCGCAGATCGCGGCCGGGGCGGACATCGTGACCCTGGCGGATCATTCGACCGGCGACCTGGTGCGGGGTGAGACGTACCGGGACTTCCTGCTGCCGGTGCACCGGGAGATCGTGCCGCAAATCGAGGCGCCGGTGGTGCTGCACTGCTGCGGGGCGACGCTGGACCGGATCGAGCACTTCAAAGAGGCCGGGTTCGCGGCGTTTCACTTCGCGAATGAGAACGACCCGCGGGCGGCGAAGCTGGCGGTGGGTGACTTCCCGCTGGTGGGGAACGTGAGCAACGTGAAGGCGCTGATGAACGGGACGCCGGCGGACGTGAAGGGCGAAGTCGAAGAACTGTACGCGGCCGGGATCGATGTGATCTCGCCGGAGTGCGCGGTGCCGATGCAGGCGCCGGAGGAGAATCTGCGAGCCATCGTGGAAGCGGTGGAAGACCTGGCGGCGCGAGAGGTGTCGCCGGCGTAAAGAGAGGATCTGGCAAGAATGAACGGCGCGAAATACCTGGCGGAGATGCTGCACGGCTGCGGAGTCGGAAGCGTGTTTTTCGTGCCGTTCGTGACCAATCGGGCACTGGTGGAAATGGAACGTCTGGGCATCCAGCGGGTGCTCTGCCACACCGAAAAGGCGGCGGCCTACATGGCGGACGGCTACGCGCGGGTTTCGCACCGACCGGGGGTGGCGATCGCGCAGTCGGTGGGGGCGGCGAACCTGGCGGCGGGGCTGCAGGATGCCTATCTGGGGCGGGCGCCGGTGCTGGCGATCACCGGTCGACGGCCGGCGATCCAGCGCTACCGCGACGGCTACCAGGAAGTGAACCACTGGCCGCTGTTTGAGCCGGTGACGAAGTACAACGTCTACGCCGACGCGGCGAGCGAATTACCGGTGGTGCTGCGGCAGGCGTTTCGGGAGATGACATCCGGCTCGCCGGCCCCAGCCCACGTCGAGCTGCTGGGCTTCACGGCGGAAATGGTGGAGACCGACGAGGCGGAGATGGACGTGGTGGTCGAAGAGGCCTTCAAGAGCTATCCGGCGTTCCGGCCGCGGCCCGACCCGGAGTCGATTCGGGCGGCCGCGAAGGTACTGGAAGGGGCGAAACGGCCGGTGATGGTGGCTGGTGGCGGGGTCCGGGCCTCGGGCGCGGAGAAGGAGATCGTGGCGCTGGCGGAACGGCTGCGGACGCCGGTGGCGACATCGCTGAACGGCAAGGGGACCATCGCTGAGGATCATGAACTGTCCGTGGGGGTGGTCGGTTCGTACTCGCGTTGGTGCGCCAACCGCGTGGTCTGGGAGGCGGACGTGGTGCTGTTCGTGGGCAGCCGCGCGGGCGGGATGACGACCGAATTCTGGCGGGTGCCGGCCGAGGGGACGACGACGGTGCAGATCGATATCGAGGCGGCGGCGATCGGCAGCAGCTACCCGACGATGGCCGGCGTGCAGGGCGACGCAAAAGCGTCAATACAGGCGCTGCTGGATGTGCTGGGTGACGGCGGACGGGACGGCGCGTGGGCGGAGCGGGCGGCCGGGCTCGTGCAGGAGTGGCGGGAGGAACTGGAGCCGCTGTTTATGTCGGACGCGGTGCCGGTCCGGCCGGAGCGGTTGTGCCGGGAGATCACGGAGTTCCTACCGGACGACGCGGTGCTGGTATCGGATACCGGCCACGCCGGAATATGGACCGGGACGATGATCGACCTGACCCGGCCGGGGCAGAACTTCATCCGTTGCGCCGGTTCGTTGGGCTGGGCGTTCCCGGCGGCGCTGGGTGCGAAGTGCGCGGCGCCGGAACGGCCGGTGATCTGCTTCACTGGCGACGGCGGCTTCTGGTACCACCTGAGCGAACTGGAGACGGCGCGGCGCTGCGGGATCAATACGGTGACGGTGGTGAACAACAACCGCTCGTTGAACCAGGGTCGCGCGGCGGTGGAACGGGCCTATGGCGGGCCGGGCGGCGGCGGCGACGCGCTGTGGGTCTTCGACGACATCGACTTTGCGAAGGTGGCGGAGTCGATGGGCTGCGTCGGTATCCGGGTCACCGAGCCGGGCGAGATCGCCGGGGCGCTCAAAGAGGCGCTGGCGATGGACCGGCCGGTGGTTGTGGACGTGCGCTCGGATCCGGACGTGCTGGCGCCGACGCCGGTCGTCCCCGAGTAGCGGCCACAGGCCGTTTCTTCTTTAGGGCGGCGTCAATTGCCCGCCACTGGATTCGCTACTTGATGGATTCGCCCCAGGTGCCAACGAAGGCGATGTCTTCCAGCGGCCGGCGCGCGCGAGCCTTCTCGTGGACGGCGCGGGAGTTGCTGGTCAGGTTGTCGGGGTCGCCGGGGTAGCCCATGGCGATCAGGACGCCGAGTTCGTAGGCTTCCGGAATCTCCAAGTCCTGGCGCAGTTGGCCCAGGTCGAAGAGCCCGAGTTCGCGCCCGTAGATGCCCATCGTGACGGCCTGCAGCAGCAGCGTTTGGACGGCGGCGCCGGTGTCCCATTGGGCCCAGGGATTGCGGTGGTCGACGAAGTCGCCGGAGTACTTGTAGACGCCGCGGGCGACGGCCAAGAGCATGAGTGGGGCGGCCTTGGCGAAGAAGTTGCTCTTGGGCAACGAGTCGCGGGCCTTCTCGCGGGCTTCGGGGACCGTGCCGTCGAGGACGATGAAGCGCCAGGGCTGCTCGTTGCGGGCCGATGGCGCCCAGCGCGCGGCCTCAAGCAAAGTGCGCAGATCGGCCGGGGCGATTTCGCGATCCGGGTCGTAGGCGAGCGCGCTCCAGCGGTCGTTGATGGCGTCGATCAGGGGCGCGTCGGTGACGGCCGGCTTGTGCATGGTGACTCCCTTACCCGAGGTCAAATGCGGCGGCCTGTAGTTTAGTCCGGTCGGGGAGATTGAGGGGCGGTGGCGCTATTATGGGCGTGAATCAGGATTGGCGGCGCCGGTGGGTGGGGATGGGCTTTCGGAGCGGAGCGAAAGGCGCCGGGGAGGGTTTGAATGACTCACCGAGAACGAGTGCTGGCGGCGTTGCGGCATGAGACGCCGGACCGGGTGCCGATGGACTTGGGCGGGGGACGGGCCAGTTCGATCCACCTGACCGCATACCGCAACCTGGCAAAGAAGCTGGGCTTGGCGGTGCCGCCGCCGGAGATCCTGGACGTGATGCAGCAGGTGGCCGGCGTGCACGGCTCGGTGCAGGACGCGCTGGACGTGGATATCGAGTTCGTGAACACCGACCCGGCGGTGGTGCTGGATGGCGATGAAATCGGTACCCATTACACCGACGAGTGGGGGGTGACCCGGCGCATGCCGGAGGACGGCCTCTACTACGACCAAGACACCGGCCCGCTGGCCGGCGAAATCACCGTGGCGGACATCGCGAAACACCCCTGGCCGGACCCGCACGACGCGGAACGGACCCGCGGCCTGCGCGAGCGCGTGCAGGCGGCCCGGGATGGCTCGGATCGGGCGGTCTGTATGGGCGTGCGCGGATCGATCGTGCACCTGAGTCAGTACCTGCGCGGCTTCGAGGACTGGTACTACGACATGGCCGGCGACCAGGAGGTGATCGGGGCGCTGCTGGATGCTTTGCTCGAGGTCCTGCTGCCGGTGATCGATGCCCAACTGAAGGCCGCCGGGGACCTCTGCGACATCATCTTCCTGGGCGATGACATCGGGGCTCAGAACGGCCTGCAGGTATCGCCGGATACCTACCGCAAGGTCATCATGCCCCGGCATCGCAAGGTGTTCGAGGCGGTGCGCCGGGGCGCGCCGGAAGCCTTCATCGGGATGCACACCTGCGGTTCGGTGGTGGACGTGATTGACGACCTGATCGAGATCGGCGTGCAGGTGTTGAATCCGATCCAGGTTTCGGCGCGGGACATGGAGCCACGGGCCCTGAAGGAGCGTTTCGGCGACCGGCTCAGTTTCTGGGGCGCGATGGACACCCAGCAGACCTTGCCTTTCGGTACGGAGGACGAGGTGCGGGCCGAGGTGCGCGACCGGGTTGGGGTGCTCGGTGAGGGCGGCGGTTACATCCTGAGCGCGGTCCACAACGTGCAGCCGGACGTGCCGACGGAGAACTTGCTGGCGATGTTCGACGAGGCGCGCAGTTTTCGACCGGAGCTTGTGATCGGCTAGGCGGCCCCGAACTTCTCGAGCACCGGCATAATGGTGTCTTCCTCGGAGATGTCGCCCCAGTAGATCCAGGCCAGGCCGGTGGCATCGCCCAGTTGGTCGACGATGCGCGCGAAGGCCTGCGCGGAAACACCCGGTTCGACGCCGATCTGGACCAATTTACCGGCATCGCGGATTTTGCGGTAGACCTCGGGCCAGGTGTCTTCCTCCGGTACGCCGCCGCCGGGGACCCACTGGATGCCGGTCAGTTCGTCGATCTCCAGCAGCGAGTCCAGGTGGGGTAGTTGGCCCGATCCGTCGAGGTGGTAGAAGGCGTGTGGGACGCGGCCGCAGGCGGCGGCGATCTCGGGTTTGACGAACCGCTCGAAATGCTCGGGACCGATCATGTAGCAGAAGTCGCACTGGAACATGTAGTAGGGCACTTCGGAGAAAAGTGGCGTCCACGCGGTGTAGGCCGGGTTGACCGGCTGCAGGATCTCGTTGAATTCGTCGAAGAGCCGGAACCAACCTTCGTGGATTTGCCAGTTGAGCCGGATTACGTCTTCGGGGCTGTCGTAGAGGTCGGTCAGCAGCAGATTGGAGGGGCGGAAGCTGGAGAGGACGTCAAGCGTCCCGCCGAGATCGACCATGGCCACTTGGACGCTGCCCCGGAAGTGGTCGATGGCGGCGCCGGTGACCTCGCGGGCGCGCCGAAGCCAGGGGTCGTCGGGGAGATACGGCAGGTCGAGGTCGGCGATCGCGCGGACCTCTTTGGGGACGAACCAGGACGTGTGCTCGGTGTTGTGGATGTTGGCGCCGAGAAAGGCGGCGGCGGCGCCGGCGCCGAAGAAGGGCTTGACGGTCGGGAAGGCATCGCCCAGGAAACGGGTGCGGCAGAGATCGTATTCCCAGCGCTCGACGATGCGCTCCGGCGAGACGGACGGGTCGTAGCGGCTGGCGTATTCGTCCTGTGGCAGGTCCGGCTCGGGTCGGCCGGGGTCGAGCCCGGTGAGCCGGGCCTGCATCAGCGGGCGATCCAGTTCGCCGGCCCACCAGGCGCGGGCGTCGGCGCGAATGGTGTCCCAGCGCGGTTGGTCGAATTCGATGGGCAGGGCGGGCTCGCTGTTGTTCTGGCGGCTAGGCGGCGCCGTACTTCTCAAGGAAACGCATGATCTCGTCTTCTTCGGAGATGTCGCCTTTGTAGATCCAGACCAGGCCCTCGGCACTGCCGACCTGGTCGATGATGCGGTCGAAGATTTCCATCTGCGGCCCGTCGCTGACCCCGATCTGGACCAGCTTGCCGGCGGCGCGGATCTTTTGATAGACCTCGGGCCAGCCGCCTTCGTCGGCGACGCCGGCGCCGGGGACCCACTGGATGCCTTTGAGCTCTTCGATCTCGAGGAAGGAATCCAGATGGTTGAGCTGGCCGGGTCCGTCCAGGTGATAGAAGGCGTGGGGCATCGTCTGGAACGCGGCGACGAGCTGGGGTTTGACGAAGCGCTCAAACATGTCCGGGCTGAGCATGTAGCAGAAGTCGCACTGGTGCATGTAGTAGGGCTCGGGGGAAAATATCGGCGTCCAGGCGGTGTAGCCGCGATTGGCCGGCTGCAGGATCTGGTTGAATTCCGCGAAGTAGCGCAGCCAGTTTTCGTGGATCTGCCAGTTGAGGCGCTCGACCTCGTCGGGGCTGTCGTAGAGGTCCAGCAGCAGCAACTCGGAGGGGCGGAAGGTGGAGATGACATCGATGGTGCCGCCGAGGTCGACCATGTCCACCTGCACCGCGCCCTGCCAGCGGTCGATGGCGGCCTGGCAGATGTCTTTGGCGCGATTGAACCATCGCTCGGCCGGGTCGTAATCGAGCTGGATGTCGGCGATTTCCTGCACTGATTTGGGGATGAACCAGGTGGTGTCATCGGTGTTGTGGATGTCGGCGCCGAGGAAGGCGGCGACCGCGCCGGCGCCGAAGTTGGGCCAGATGTTGGGGAAGGCGTCGCCCAGGAACTTCGTGCGGCTGAGGTCGTAATCCCAGCGATCGACGACCCGCTCGGCGGAGATCGAAGGGTCGTAGTGGGTGGTGAAACGGTCTTCGGGAATGTCGGGCTCGGGCCGACCGGGATCGAGCCCGCGAAGCCGCACCTGCATCAGCGGGCGGTCAAGCTCGCCGGCCCACCAGGCGGCGGCGTCGGTGTGGATGGTGTCCCAGCGGGCGGGGTCGAACTGGATGGGCATGGATGGCGGCTCGCTTCGCTTGGTTGGGGTTTAGGAGTTGGCGGCCTGGTGGCGGTCGAGGACCGCGCGCAGCGCGCCGACGTGCTCGGGAGTGCTGCCGCAGCAGGAACCGATTAACTGAATACCGGCGGCGAGCCAGGCCTCGGCGTGGGCCGCCATCTCGGCTGGGGTGCAGTCGTAGTGGACGTGCTCGCCGTCGATCCGGGGCATGCCGGCGTTGGACTGGCCGAGCACCGGCGTGTCAGGGGCCGCTTCGTGCATCTGCTCAAGGACCGGGGTCATCTCGTCAGGACCCATGCCGCAGTTCGCGCCCACTGCGATGACGCCCATTTCGGCGAGTTGAATGGCGGCGTCGGCCGGGCTGACGCCCATCATGGTGCGGCCGGCGGTGTCGAAGCTCATGGTGGCGATGACCGGCAGGCCGGTGGTGAGCGCGGCTTCGATGGCCACGCCGGTCTCGCCGAGGTCGCTCATGGTCTCGATGAGCAACAGATCGCAACCGCCGGCGGCAAGGGCGGCGGCCTGCTCGGTGAAGGCGGCGACGAACTCTTCGCGGGAACGCTCGCCGAGCGGTTCCATGAACTCGCCGCTGGGGCCGATATCGCCAGCGACCAGTACGTCGTCGCCGCTGGCTTCGCGGGCGAGAAGGGCGGCGGCAACGTTGAACTCTTCGACGCGGTCGGCGAAGCCGGCGCGTTCAAGGCGGATGCGGTTGCCGCCGAAGGTGTTGGTGGCAATGACGTCGGCGCCGGCTTCGGCGTAGGCGCGGTGGACGCCGCGGACGCGGTCGGGGTCGTTGAGGTTGAGCTCTTCGGGGACTTTCCAGGTCTTGTCGTCGGCGGCCCCAAGCATCGTGCCCATGGCGCCGTCGAACAGGAGGCCGTGTTGCAGTCGGTCGCGTATGTCGGCGGTGGTCAAAGGCTCTCCCTCCCCGGGCTGCTGGTGGCGGTATCTTAGCTGAATGGTGGGGCCGGGAGGTTGAGGTGGCTAGTCGGATTCGTCGCCGACGACGCCTTCGCGCCACGCATACACCGCGGCCTGGGTGCGGTCGGCCAGATGGAGCTTGCTGAGAATGTTGCTGACGTGGCCCTTGACGGTCTGTTCGGTGATGACCAGGTCGGCGGCGATGCGGCTGCTGGATGACCTGCGGTGGGTGGAGGAGGAGCGGTCATTGCTGGGAGCCAGCGCGCACCTCATGACGATCGCCCGGCGCGGCGCATAGAACGATGCTGCGCTTGCGGAGGGTGCGGAGTCCGCGTGTGACGATGTGGGCCGTGGCCTAAAGAGGGCATCCGCAGGGAAAGGTTGCACATACCAGAGAGTTGACTGACCAGCCGGTCAATATTACAATGAGAGCATGGCAAAAGGCGTTGCGGGCAACTCAGCGAGACAAATGCGGAACTCGACGGAATGAGCGACGGGCGTGTGATGGGAGAGGATTCGCGGAGGGAAACAAGTTGACGCCGCGGAGTGATGAGCAAAACCGGGCGATTCGAGAGAAGCGGCGGGCCGACATCGAGCGGGCGGCGACCGGGATGCTGCTGGAGAAGGGCTATGCCGGTATCCGGATGGAGGAAGTGGCACGGGCCGCCGGAGTTTCAAAAGGGACGCTGTACTGGTATTTCGACTCCAAGGCCGAATTGTTCCAGCAGGCGCTCGAGCACATGTTCGACGAGATGATGGCGCCGGCGCTGGCGATTGCCGACGCGGAGGGCGATCCGCTGGAGATCCTGGGCCACTTGGTCGAGGTGTCGGTGGCGATGGCGAACGCGAAGGACCCGGGCCGGCACGTGGTGATGGCGGCGATGAGCGATCCGGAGTTGTTCGACCCGGTGAAAGACTTCGGGGCGCGGATGTACGAAGACTTCATCGGGATTGCCGAGGGCCTGTTCCGTCGGGCCGGCCGGGAGGATGCCCGCGAGATGGCCTTCCTGTTCGGGGCGGCGATCGACGGGCTGGCGCTGCCGCCGATGCTGGGGGTCGAGTTGCCGCCGGCCGAACGGTTGGTGGCGGCGGCGAAACGAATGATCCGGCCACTGACAAATGACTGAGATAACGATTGCGATATCGAGCAGCTAATCTGGCAATGAAGCACGGAAGGCAGGAGAACTGAGATGGCGAAGAACGGGGCGACGCTGGCGGTGGAACTGGAGGCGGTGTCGCGACGGTTTCAGTTGGGCGATCTGGAAGTGGCGGCGCTGACCGATGTGGACCTACAGGTAGCGGCCGGTGAGTTTGTGGTGGTGCTGGGGCCGAGCGGCTCGGGCAAGACGACGATGCTGAACCTGATTGGTGGGCTGGACCTGCCGACCACCGGACGGCTGGTGGTGGATGGGGACGAAATCACCGACTACGGAGCCCGGCGGCTGACCGAGTTTCGGCGGACCCACATCGGCTTCGTGTTTCAGTTCTTCAACCTGATCCCGTCGCTGACGGCCGCCGAGAACGTGGCCTTCGCGGCGGAATTGGTGGAGAACGAGGCCGGGATCGCCCAGGCGCTGGAACGGGTGGGGCTGGCGGATCGCGGCGATCACTTTCCGGCGCAGCTGAGCGGCGGTGAGCAACAGCGGGTGGCGCTAGCCCGCGCGCTGGCCAAGGACCCGCCGCTGCTGCTGTGCGACGAGCCGACCGGGGAACTGGATTTCGAGACCGGCAAGATGATCCTGGGCCTGATGCGCAAGCTGAATCAGGAGGAGGGGAAGACCTTCATGGTCGTCACCCATAACGCCGCCATTGGCGCCATGGCCGACCGGGTGATCTACCTGCGCAGCGGGCGGATCGACCGGATGGTGATAAACGACTCGCCGATCGCGGCGGAGGAGGTGTCGTGGTGATCGGCGGCAGCCTGGGCAAGAAGCTGGTGCGCGATCTGCTGCGCGCGAAGGCCTCGTTTGGCGCGGCGATCCTGGTGGTGCTCCTGGGAGTGACGCTCTTCGGGGCGAGCTATGCCTCGTACAAGAACCTACTCCGCTCCTATCTGTATTCGTACGACGTGCTGCACTTCGCGGATTTCGTCTCCACGATCGCCGGCGCGGACGACGGGCTGCCGGATCGGGTGGCCGGTCTGCCGGGAGCGGCGCGGGTGGAAACGCGACTGGTGGGCGATCTGTCGGCGGTGTCGCCGGACGGCGAGATCAGCGGCGTGGTGGCGCGGGTGATCTCGGTGCCGGCGCCGGAACATCCGGCGGTGAATGACGTGACCGTCTACGCCGGAGAGTATCTGGATGGGACGCCCGGCGAGGTGCTGCTGGAGAGCAGCTTCGCGGAATATCACGACATCGCGGCCGGCGACACGCTGCAGGTGGTGAGCGCCGGGGTGGTGGTGGACCTGCGGGTACGTGGCCTGGTCCGGACGGCGGAGTACATGCTGCCGGCGAAGAGCAAGCAGGATGTGATGCCGCAGCCGAAGATCTTCGCGATCCTGTACGCCGACTACGCGACGACGGCCGGTCTGCTGCAGGAAGCGGAGCCGTACAACCAGGTGGCGGTGGAACTGGCGGCGGGGGCGGACATGGAAACCGTGGTGGCGGCGCTGCGGGAACGGGTGGGCCCGGGAGTGATCGCCGGGACGGTGGGGCAGGAGGATCAGCCGAGTAACGCGGCGCTGAAGCTGGACCTGGAAGGCCTTCGCGAGATGGCGCGGGCGTTCCCGATGCTGTTCTTCGCGGCGGCGGCGATAACCCTGGTGATCCTGCTGGGGCGGATGGTGCGGGCGCAGACGCCGCTGGTGGGCCTGATGCGGGCGGTGGGCTACGGACCGCGGGCGGTGCTGTGGCACTACACCGGGTTTGGCCTGGTGATCGGGGTGGCCGGGGCGCTGATCGGCTCGGTGGCGGGTTTTCTGCTCGGTGGTCTGGTTACCGGGGCCTACACCGGATTTGTCAACGTGCCTTTTGTGAAGATAGAGCCGGAGTGGACCGGCGTGGTCGGCGGGACGGTGGGGGCGATTGTGGTGTGCGCGACGGCGGGTCTGCTGCCGGCGTGGCGGGCATCAAGGATCCGGCCGGCGGACGCCATGCGCGGCGACGCCGGCACGGCCACGGGCTGGAGCGTGCGAATCGGCGCGAGTTGGCCGGCCGCGCCGCGGATCGCCGTGCGCAACATCCTGCGCAACCGGATGCGCTCGCTCTGGACGGCCCTGGGTATCGCCATGGCGGCCATCCTGGTGGTGATCTCGGTGGCCTTCCTGGACACCACGAACCACATGATCGATTGGGAGTTCGAGGTGGCGATGCCGCACGACGCCCAGGTGACCTTTAGCGGCCCGGTGGGAACGGAGATAGTGGACGAGGTGCGGGCGCTGCCGGGAGTGGCGCGGGTGGAGCCGGTGGTGCAGCTGCCGGTGGAGCTGGTGACCGTCGGGGAACGCTATGCCACCTTGCTGGTGGGTCTGCCAGAGGACGGCCAGCTGTGGAACCTGTTTGATGGCCAGGAGAACCGGATCGCGCTCGGTGAAGGCCTGCTGGTGGCGGACGCGCTGCGAGTGCGGCTGGGCGTCGAAGTGGGGGATGAGATCGAGGTGGCGACGCCCGGCTACGTGGCCCGGTTGCCGATTGCCGGCTTCGTGCAGCAGATGATGGGTAGCAACGCCTACCTGGCGCTGCCGGCGCTGCAGGAACGGGTGGGGATCGGCGACCTGGTCACCGGGCTGCTGGTCCGCTCTGAGGCGGGTCAGGAACGGCAGGTCGCCAAGGCCCTGGAACGGCTGCCGGAGACGGCGTTTGTGTCGACCACGGACGGCTTCCGGGAGATGATCGACGAACTGATGAGGCTGTTCTACGGCTTCGTCGGAATGATGATCCTGTTCGCGGTGTTGCTGGCCTTCGTGGTGGTGTTCAACACCGTCACCGTGTCGGTTATGGAGCGGCGGCGGGAACTGGCGACCATGCGCATGATCGGGGCCGGGATGGGACGGGTGGCGGCGATCGTGACCATCGAAAACCTGGGGATCGCAATAGTCGGCACGGCCGGGGGGATCGCCGCCGGGATGGCGATGGCGAGTCCGGCGGTGCAGTTGTTCAACAGCGATTCGTTCTCGTTTGGCAAGGCGGTGGTGGCACCGGTGACGCTGGCCGCCCTGACCGTGGGGCTGCTGGTGGTGGTGCTGGTGTCGGCCCTGCCCGGGATTCGCTACGTGAGCCGAATGGAACTGGCCGACGTAGCCCGCGAGCGCGCCACCTAGCCGGGATCAGCCGGTGAGCAGTGGGGTATCGGTGGGTGGGGCGAGGCCGGTGTAACGCTCGTCGATGGCGGCCCGGATTCGCGCCGGCGTCGCGCCTTCGGCGAGCAGGAAGGCGGCGTCGAGGGCCTCTTTCGATGTAGATGGAACACTCCGCGGCGTGGTCGTGCCAGGCGCCGTCATCGGTGAGGAAGCAGTGGCGCAGATGTTGATGGCCGATGCTGGTGCCGCAGCCGCAGTAGCAGGGGAGTTGCTCGAAGAGGGCGACGTTGGCGTGGGTGGTGCGGTAGGCGCGACGGATCGGGTCGGTGTCGGCGTAGCCGGGCAGCGGCGGGCCGGCGTCGCCGCAACCGGCGAGCGAAACCAGCGACAGGGCCCGCCGGCCAGCAGGAAACGGCGGCGGGATGGGCTCGCCGGAAGTTGGCTTGCGGAGTGGAAAAGGCGGCGGGACGCCGTCACTGGAAGTCGGCCTTGAAGACCAGCGTCTGCTCGGGCGCGACCGGATCGTCGGTGACCAGCAGGACGTGGAACTCGTGCGGGCCGCCCATGCCAAGGGTCATCTTGGAGCGCACGATGATGAAGGTCTCCTCGCCGGGAGCGATGATCGTGGAACCCACGACCGGGGAGGGGGGTCAACAACCTGCGATGACTTTGACACCGATCGGTTCGACGACGTGGAGGTCGGCTTCGCCGGTGTTGCGGAGCGTGTAGCGGTGTTCGTTCCAGGTGTTGAGCCCGACGACGCCGAGGTCGATCTCGGTCTCGCTGAACTCGGCGCGCGGTAGCGCGACGGCCTCCGCCGGGGAGGACGAAAGGATCTCCGGATCGGCGGCCGGCCGGGCCGCCGGGGCGGCGGGAGCGGCGGTCGCGCCGCAGGCCACGATGAAGAGGATGGGCGGCAGAAGCGCCGGGAGGAGCGAGAGTTTGCGCAATCTGTTTCCTTAAGGTGGGTGGTGCGTTGAATTCGCCCGCGAAGCGTAGCCTACCGGCGGCGGCGCGGGTAGCGATTCGGCCCGGCAGCCAGGATCGCCGGAGATTCTGAGACGCTGGCGGCGATTCGGATATCCTGCGGTCGATGAATAGCCGAAATACGCGGCTGCGGATCGGCCGGCGCCGGTTCGTGGCCGGGGGATTCGCGGGTCTGGTTGGGATGGGGCTGGCGGGGTGCGTGGGGGCGCGGGACGCCCGGCTCGCGCCCGGCGAGCACCGGGTAGTGGTGGAGGATCTGCATCACCCGCGGGCAGTCACCTTTGCGCCGGACGGAACGCTGTTCTTGGCCGAGGCGGGGAGCGAACTGCTGGACGGGCGGATCACCACCGTAGACCCGGCCGGCTGGCAGTCCCCGGTGCACGAGGGACTGCCGCGCTATCCGTCGCCCTACGGCGACGCGGAGGATGTGGGGCTGGCGGGGATCGAGTTCCACGACGGCGCGATCTATGGCGTGATCGGGCAGGGGGAATTTGATCTGGCGTCCTTCATGTTCCGGGTGGATGCCGATGGGACCTTCGTGCCGCTGGCGAACCTGAAGCACTTTCCGGCCCTGGGATTCCCGCCGCAGGCGCCGACCCCGGCGATCGATAACGAGTCGGGGACGGTGATCTATGACCCGACCAACGTTTATGACCTGGCCTATCACCCCGATGAGGACGCCTTCTACGTGGCCGACGCCGGGTCGAACTGGATTCTGAAGGTCAGCCCCGACGGACGCACCGTGGAGTACGTGGCGCAGTACACCCGGGTGGGCGATCACACCGTGCCGACCGGGATTGCGGTCGGGCCGGACGGGGCGATCTATCACGGATTGCTGGCCGGCTACCCCTACTCGGTGGGCGCCGGGGTCATCAGCCGCATCGACCCGGACTGGGAGATCACGGACTTCGTACTTGACATAACCATGCCGACCGACGTGGCTTGGGGACCGGATGGGGAGTTCTATGCGCTGGAGTTCGCCCAGGGCCTAGACGACGGCTTTCCGCCGCAGATGAAACCGCGGTCGGGTCGCGTGCTGCGCAAGGTGGGCGACGGGGTGGAGGTGGTGTTCGAAGGCCTGAACTACCCCTACGCGATGGCTTTTGGCGGCGAGGGACACCTGTGGATCACGGTGAACAGCTCATTTGAGGAGCCGGGGACCGGGGAGCTGCGGGAGTATCGACTGCCCTAGCAGCCACAGGCTGTTTGGTTTGGTTTGAGGGCAGGCACGGGTTTCTGAGAGGAAAAGGCTGGTCTGCGGGACTTGGCCTCCGCCGAAGGCGCAAGAATGCCCTCAGTGACGGCCCCCGCCGGAGGCGAATGAAGGCCCACTGTGTGGGCTAGTGGAGGTCGTAGCGGAGGAGGCGGGCGTTGATGACGGTGATGGTGCTGTCCAGGGGGCCGCCGACGTTGTAGGACTCGCCGATGCGGGCGGTCATGATGAAGATCTGGACGAAGATCTGGAGGGCGTGGATGAAGTACATGATGACGACGAAGAAGGTGGTGGGGGCCAGTAGCGGCAGGGTAATGCGGAAGAACTTGTAAACGCCGCTGGCGCCGTCGATTTCGGCGGCCTCAATAGAGATGCGGGGGAATGCCTTGAAGCCCGGCCAGGTAGATGACCATGTTCAGGCCCATGTTCTTCCACACGCTCATAATGATGATGGAGGCCATTGCGCTGCCGGAGGGCGCGGAGCCACTTGAGGCGGGGCAGGCCGATGGATCCGAAGATGTCGTTGAGCAGGCCGAACTGGGGCTCGTAGAGTCAGAGCCAGATCAGGGAGACGAAGACGAAGGAACTGCCGACCGGCAGGTAGAAGAAGGCCCGGTAGGCGTAGATGCCGCGGATGCGGCGATTGATTAGCATGGCGAGTCCCGGCGAGGTGACGGCGCCGACGGGGACGGTGGCGAAGGCGAAATAGAGGGTGTTGTTGATGGCGGTGGGGTAGCGGTTGTCTTCGAGGAGGGCGCGATAGTTGGTGAGGCCGTCGAAACGGGGCGATTGCATGAGGTCGTAGTTGGTGAGGCTGTAGTAGAAGACGAGGATGATCGGGAGGGTGACGAAGACGAACAGGAAGATGAGCGAGGGGGCGACGAAGACAAGCCCGGTGAGCCCGCCGCGGGGGCGGAAATTGAACAGCCGGCGACGCGGGTCGGTGGCGGTGGTGGTGGCCAGGGGAGGGCCTTTCGGAGAGTGGTTCTGGATGTGAGCCGAGTCTACCCCGCAGCCACTGGCTGTTGTGCTCTAGCAGCGGATGCGAGTTGGAAATGGGCGCACGGGTTGGGGCGCCGGAGGCGGGAAGGATCCCGACTTGCCCGCAGGCCAGGCCACGCGCCGGCTACTGGTCGGGGAGGTAGTCGCGGTAGATCTGCGGGAGGGAATGCAGAAGCTCGTGGGTGAAGCGGAAGTTGCCTTCGGTGACGTGGCCGACGGAGACGCCGAGCGGGACGCCAAGGTCGTTGCCGTAGCAGTGGTCGAAGACCCGCCGGAGCAAGGTTTCGATGGAAGCGATAGAGCGATTGCCGCGGCCGGTCAGGTCGCTGAAGATGTCTTTGCGGACTTCGTCCTCAACCGGGCGGCCGAGTAGCGCGTCAACGACCCGCAGGGTGGATTTGCTGGCGATCGGGGCGACGCTGAGGAACACGCGGACCGGCGCGACGCCCTGGCGCGCGGATTCGTCGGCGTAGTCCTGCATAAGCTGGATCATGAGGTCGGGGGTGTAGAAGAGCTGGGTGGTGAAGAACTGGGCGCCGGACAGCACCTTCTGGACCATGCGCTGGGGCTCGTCGGCGATACCGCTGGATGGGTCGGAGCGGCGGGTGTCCATGGCGATCGCGCCGCGGGCGAGCGTGGGGCCGCCTTCTGAAAGGCGCCGGAGGCGCTCCAGCGCGGCGATGGCGCTGAGTCCGCTGAGATTGGTGGCCTCAAGGGCCGGGCCGACGGCGACGATGTTGCGGATGCCGAGGTCGTGGATGGTCTCGCCGAGCCAGGTCTCGACTTCGTCCATGGGGGTGTAGGGGAAGGGGTGGGTGATGAGCATCTCGGTCTCGGGATGCAGGTTGGGGTCGCGGGCGACGAGGGTGGCGTAGCGGCGGGCTTCGACGCGGTCGGGCCGGCTAATGAAGATGCCGCCACCGCTCTCATCGACGATCTGGGGGATGTAAATGGCGTCGAGGTCGCTGCCGAACCCGGAGAGCGAACGGGCCAAGCCGGCGGCGCTGCGGGCTAGGGCCTCTTCGCCGTCGTCGGTCTCGGGGGGGATGAACTCGAAGACGGAGACGCGACGTTTGGGGTCGGCGATTTTTTCGCCAAAGGTGAGGGTCATCGGGATCGGGGGCCCGGGGCGAGGTTCAAGGAGATGCGGTTCGTTTCAAGGGGGGAATGGCGGCGGATAAGGCCGGTTGCGGACGGCCACCATCGACGAAGGTAGCGCATGCGGGCGTTGGGGCCAAGTTCTGGTGCGGGCGGGAGAGGGCAGGACCGCCGGCACACGCTTACCAGCCAGGCGGAAAAAGGAGAAGCCGCCGATGCGGCCTCAGAAGCCGCGCGGGTCGGACCAGGATTGGGCAAACCGCTCGCGGTCGGCTTCAAGCTCGCCGCTGAGGCGGCTGATCTGACCGAAACCGGTGACCCCGAACTTGCGGCCGTCGCGCTCCGAGACGGTGTGGGCGTCGAACCAGTCCTCGAGCAGGCTGCGCATCGAAGTGATGCGGCCGGCGTAGTCCGGGTCGGGAGCCAGGTCGGTGCGTTCGTCGGGGTCGTTGACCATGTCGAAAAGCTGGTTGGGGCCGACGTCATAGCGGTGGATGTATTTCCAGCGCGGCGTCCGGATCATGCGGGTGCCGCCGAATTCGTCGAAGACAACGACGCGATCGCGGGACTCCTCAGCGTCGCCGCGCAGCGTCGCCAGGAAGCTGCGGCCGGGCAGCTTGACGCCGGACGGTAACGGCAGCCCGGCGTGGTCCATGAGCGTGGGCATGACGTCGTAGCTGGAGTAGAGGCCCTCGAACACACGGCCGGCCCCGACGGTGCCGGGCTGGTTGAAAATGCCCGGGACCTTGACCGAGTTCTCGTACATGTTGAACGGGAAGGTGCCGTTGCCCTTGCCCCACACGCCGTGGTGGCCGAAGTTGAAGCCGTTGTCGCTGACGAAGACGATGAAGGTGTCTTCGCGGATCTTGAGCTTGTCGAGATGGGCGACGATGCGGCCGACGCAGGCGTCCATCGCGGTGACGGCGGCGAAGTAGCCCTGCAGCATCTGCTTGCCGCCCTTGAACTCGGTCGGCGAGCCGGTCATCCAGGGATGGGGCTCTTCCTGGGGGCAGGATTCGAACGGGCAGTCGGCGTAGGAGTCAACGATGTCCTGCGGATGGCCGTACCAGGGGCTGTGGGGGGCGGTGTAATGGACGCTGGCGTAGAAGGGATCGCCGTCGGCGGCGCGGGCGCTGATCCAGTCGACGGCGTCGTCGGTAATGACGTCGGAGACGTAGCCCGTGGTCTCTTCGCGGATGCCGTTGCGGATAAAGGGGGCGTCGTTGTAGTTGCCGCCGCCGTAGAGACGGAAGAAGTGGTAGTCGAAGCCGTGGTCGGCGAGTTCGCGCTCGCCAAGGTGCCATTTGCCAAACTGGCCGCAGGTCCAGCCGTTGGCGGCCAGCGCGTCGGCGTAGGTGACCTGCCCGTCCAGGAAGCTGCCGGCCATGTCACCGGCCGGGTCGCGGCGAATCCAGTCGTGGACGCCGTGCTGGGAGTTGATCTTGCCGGTGAGGTAGGTGGCGCGGCTGGCGGAGCAGACCGGGGTGGAGGTGTAGAAGTTCTGGATGCGCACGCCGGTTTCGGCCAGGTCGTCGATGTGGGGAGTGCGGATCTCGGGATTGCCGTAGCAGCCGACCCCCCAGAGGGCCTGGTCGTCGGTGAGGATGAAGACGATGTTGGGTTTGCCGTCGGGCATGGCGCGCCTCGCTGGATCAGTCTGCACGGATGACTCGGTTGAGCGAGGCGATTATAGGCGTTGGCTCCCGAATTGGCGGGCCACCGCCGCCCGCCAATGACTATCATCGAAACGGGCACGAGCATGGAATCGGCCGGGGGCGCTATGATGAACGAAGACGGGCGATACCGCTGTTTCGGGTCCGACGACGACCCGGTCATGCGCGACTACCACGATCTCGAATGGGGCGTGCCGATTCATGACGACCGGCATCTCTTCGAGTTGCTGTGCCTGGAAGGCGCGCAGGCCGGGCTGTCGTGGCGAACGGTGCTGCACCGGCGCGAGGGCTACCGGCTGCTGCTGGCCGAGACGCCGGAATCGCAGGCGATGAGCAAGGCGCTGAAGGAGCGCGGGTTCAATTTTGTGGGCCCAACGATCTGCTACGCCTAACACGCAGTCGGTGGGGATGGTGAATGACCACGTGACGCGCTGTTTTCGCCACGACGAGGTGTAGAGGGACGCACCGGGGGAGACTCGACGATCCGCCCTGGCATTCACTCACTGCTGATCCGGCGAGCCCCACCTGTGACGTGATTGAAACGCCAGAGGGGCAGGCTTGCCGGGTGACGCTGGCGGCTTGATTGCGGAGCAACCCGATGGATTTGCAGGCGAGGAGGTATTTGCACGGTCTGCTGGCGAAGCGGGCGGCGGGGGAATTGACCGCGAAGGACCGTCTGGCCATACCGGTGCAGCCGATGGCGACGCGCGATCCGGAGACCCGGGCGCGCGGGTATGGATGAAGTGGCGCGGCTGGAGGCCCTGCGCTGCCTGCAGTGCCCGGGGCGGCCGTGTGATCGAGGTTGCCCGGCCGGGGTTGACATAATGAGTTTCGTGGATGCCGTTGCGCGAGGAGAACTGACGGAGGCGATGGCGGTCCTGCGGCGCGATTCGCTGCTGTCCGGGGTGTGCGGGCGGGTCTGCCCGCAGGAGACGCTGTGCCAGGCGGCATGCGCGGTCGGGAAGCGCCACGGCGACCCGGAGAAGGCGGTGGCCATCGGCCGCTTGGAGCAGTTCGTGGCGGATCGCTTTCCGGACGGCGGCTTCTTGCCCGAGATCGAATCACTGACCGGGAAGCGGGTCGCGGTCGTCGGCGCGGGGCCGGGCGGACTGACGGCGGCGGAACTGCGCTGGGACGGGCATGAGGTGACGGTGTTAGAGGCGCTGCACCGGCCGGGCGGGGTGTTGATCTACGGCATCCCGGCCTTTCGGCTGCCAAAGCAGGTGGTGGAACGCGAGGTGGCGGAACTGCGCCGGATGGGGCTCCAGATCGTCTGCAATTTCGTTATCGGACGTAGCCGGACGATCGTCGAGTTGATGAGGGAGGATGGCTACGATGCCGTGTTCGTGGGCGCCGGGGCGGGGCTGCCGGTGTTCATGGGCGTTGCCGGCGAGAACCTGACCGAGGCCTACAGCGCAAACGAGCACCTGACCCGGGCGAACCTGATGAAGGCCCATGAATTCGGCGCGGGAGCGGATATACCACTGCTGGCTTCGAAACGGGTGGCGGTGATCGGCGGCGGCAACGTGGCGATGGACGCGGCGCGGATGACGCTGCGGCTGGGAGCGATGAAGGTGTACTTGGTCTACCGGCGGAGTGAGCCGGAGATGCCAGCGCGGGCCGAGGAAATCCGCCATGCCCGCGAGGAGGGGGTGGAGTCTCGCATGCTGCGGACGCCGACCCGGTTGCTGGGCGACGGCAACGGGCGGGTGGTGGGGATCGAATGCCGACGCAATGAACTGGGGGCGGTGGATGCCGGCGGCCGGCGCCGGCCGGTGTCGGTGGCCGGGAGCGAGTCGATCCTGGCGGTGGACACGGTGGTGGTGGCTATCGGGAACCGGGCGAACGAACTGGTGACGCGGACGACACCCGGGATGGAGGTGGACGAGTGGGGCAATGTGGTCGTGGATTGGCGCTTCCGAACGTCGGTGCCGGGCGTCTTCGCTGGCGGAGACATCGTGTCGGGGGCGGCGACGGTAGTGGAGGCGATCGGGCACGGACGGGCGGCGGCGGCCGAGATCGATGCCTACCTGGCCGAGGCGCGGCAGCCGTCGCCGGCCGGGGCGCCGGCCTGATGCCCGGGGACGGCGAGCGGGTGCGATGACGGTAGCCCGGATCGAATGGCAGGCGCGGGCCGACGATCCGCACCGGATCGTCGGCAAGGACCGGCTGGCGGAGGATGTGTTCTCGTTTGAGTTTGAAGCGGGGATGATCGCCGGAGTGCGCTGGCCGGGTCAGTTTGTGTTGCTCGGCATCGACCGGGAATACAGCGAACGGGTGCCGCTGACGATCGCCGGCGCCGACCCGGATCGAGGCACAATCCGGATCGTGTTCCAGCGGGTGGGCAAGACGACCTACGAACTGGCGGATCGGGAGGTGGGCGATGCGGTCGATTACATCGTGAGGCCGCTGGGCAACCCGATGCCCATCGAGCGTGTGGGCACGGCGGTGTGCGTGGGGGCGGCGTCGGGACGGCCGCGCTGCTGTCCATCGCGACCGCGCTGCGGGCGGCCGGAAACGCGGTGATCACGATCCTGGGAGCGCGGAGCCGCGATCTGCTGGTGCTCGAAGAGGACTTCGCGGCCGTGAGCGATGAGTTACTGGTGATGACCGATGACGGCAGCTACGGCCGGCGGGGCCTGGTGACGGAGGCGCTGCATGAAGTCTGCGCTCGCTCGGACCGACCGAACCTGGCCGTCGCCATCGGGCCGGAAGCGATGATGAAGGCCTGCTGCGAGCTGACCCGCCCGGCCGGGATCCCGACCCAGGTATCGCTGAACACGATCATGATCGACGGGATGGGGATGTGCGGCGGGTGCCGGATCGACTTGGACGGGGAGCCGAAGTTCGTCTGCATGGATGGGTCGGAGTTTGACGGCCACAAGGTGGATTTCGACGGGATGTTGCTGCGGATGCGGGCCTACGCCGATCAGGATCACCAGGCGCTGGCGGACTACCAGGACCACCGCTGCCGGATCGGGCTGGATCGCAACGACCCCTGGTCCGCGGCGAAGTAGGCGCCTGGCTCTGTCGGGCCGGAGTGAGGAAGGTCGCTCGCCCGCCAGGATTCAGAGGGAAGTCCGAAGGACCTAGGGCCAGTTGAAGACGATGCCGAGCCAGTCGGCGGGGCCCTGCCGGATGGCTTCGTAGACAGCGGGGGCGTTGCTGAACGATGGGGTGCTGGAGATGAGGTGCGCGACGTGCAGGTCGCCGGCGGCCAGCCGGTCCAGGAAAACGGCGCGGTTGCGGGTTTGGGTCCACGGGTTGTAGGGATGGGCGCTGGTCGGCGCGGCCGGCTGGAAGACTCCGAGATGCTGATTTCGCGGACCTGGAGTTCGTGAAAGAGGTCGATCTCGACTCTTCCCGGCAGGCTGCCGGTGACCAGAACGCGGGCGGAATGGGCGGCGGCCTTGAGCATCACCGGCAGGGTGGCCGGGGTGCGGGTGGCGTCGAAGAGCAGGTTGACGACGTGGCCGTTGGTCAGCTCGAACAGCTGTTCGACCGGATCTTTGTCGTTGGGATTGACTGTGGCGGTGGCGCCGCTCCGGCGGGCGAGTGCCAGGCGGGCGTCGTCGAGATCGAGAGCGATGACCGGCCGGCAGCCGGCGGCGCGGGCGAGTTGGACGATTAGCTGGCCGACGACGTCCTGGCCGAAGACGGCGGCCGACTGGCCCAGCTCGGGTCGGGCCTTGCGGATGGCGTGCATGGCGACCGAGCCGAGGATGGCGAAGGGGGCGTGCTGGATATCGACCCCGGCGGGGATCGGCAGCGCGAATTGATTGCCGGCGATGTGCTCGCCGGTGGCCGGCTTCGCGGCGGGTTCGAGGGCCACGTGCGAGCTGTGCGGGCCCATGGAGAGCACGGGGCTGCCGACGGGGAAGGCCTCCGGCGCGCCATAGCCCCGGGCGACTACCTCGCCGACGTGGGAGTAGCCCGGGTACAGCGGGTACTCGGCGATGCCGAGGGCGTCGGTGAGGTTGGTCAGTTCGGTGCCGGCGCTGATGAGCGAGTGCCGCGCCCGGACCAGTATCTCGCCCGGGCCGGGCGCGGGGACAGCGAACTCCTCGATGGCGACCTCGCCGGCCGCCGGGAAGACAATCCGCGTTCCCGTCGCTTGGCTCATGGCGAGTCGTAGCCCTCGCCGGCCGCCGTTTCGGCGGGCGTGATCTCCACGAAGCGCACCTGCTCGAACGCGTCGCTGCCGTCTTCCCACTTGCCGCCCAGGGGCCGTAGCTGCCCCCGCCCGAGCACGCGGCGGTCCACCCCGTCCTTCTCCGGGTGGACATAACGTGTGAACCAGCCTTCGAGCCTTCCCCGCAGGTCGGCGATGCGCGCCGCCTGGTCCGGGGAGTCGACGCGGTTGTTGCGCTCGCCGGGATCGTTGACCAGGTCGTAGAGCAGGTGCGGCCCGTCGGGGTAGCGGTGGATGTATTTCCACTCGCGGGTGCGGATCATGCGGGTGGGGCCGTATTCGTCGTAGATGATGACCGCGTCTTTGCCGGGGTCGGCTTCGCCCATGAGCGCCGGGATGAAGCTGCGGCCGGGGAGTTGCTCGTCGTCTGGCATGTCGAGCCCGAGGTATTCCAGCAGCGTAGGCATGAAGTCGTAGGCGCTGGCCAGGACGTCGGTGACCTGTCCGGCGGGGATGCGGTCGGGATGGCTGACGATGAACGGCACCTTGACCGAGTTCTCGTACATATTGACCGGGTAGGTGCCGTTGCCCTTGCCCCAGAAGCCATGGTGGCCGCAGCTGAAACCGTTATCGCTGACAAAGACGACTAGGGTGTCGTCGCGGAGCCCTTTTTCTTCGAGGTGATCGAGCAGGCGGCCGACGTCGGCGTCCATGGCGGTGACGGCCGCGAAGTAGCCCTGGAGCATTTCCCGGCGGCCGTGCATCCGCCCGGTCAGGGGACCGGCGTCGGGATGGACCGGTTCCTGCGGGCAGGACAGGAAGGGGCAGTCGGCGTAGGAGTCGACGATGTCCTGCGGGTGGCCGATCCAGGGACTGTGGGGGGCGGTGTAGTGGACGCCCAGATAGAAGGGACCGGCCGCGTTGGCGTCGATGAACCCAAGCGCGTCGTCGGTCATGGCGGTGGTGATGTAGCCGGGGATGACCTGCAACTTGCCGTCGCGGACCATCAGTGCGTCGTTGTAGTCGCCGCCGCCCTTCTCATGGGCGAACCAGTGCGAGAAGCCGTGCTGCGGGGTCTCGCTGGCGCCCAGGTGCCACTTGCCGGACAGGCCGCAGGTGTAGCCGTTGGCGGCCAGGATGTCCGTGTAGGCGACTTGGCCTTCGAGATAGGCGGTGGCGTCGGGCCCGGTGTTCCCGCCGCGAATCCAGTCGTGGACGCCGTGGGCCGAGGATGTCTTGCCGGTCAGGAAGGAGGCACGGCTGGCGGAGCAGACCGGCGTCGAGCAGAAGAAGTTCTCGAAACGGAGGCCGCTGGCGGCCAGGCGGTCGAGGTTGGGGGTGCGGATCTCGTCGTTGCCGTAGCAACCGGCGGCCCAGGGGCCCTGGTCGTCGGTGATTATGAAAACGATGTTCGGTCGCGGGGACATCGGCGCTCCAGGGATTGAGGACGGGCCAGTAGATCGTAGGGGAACCGGCGCGGGAACGCTCGCCGGGGCCCGGTTGGCGGAGGAGCCGCGCGGTGGCCTATGCTCTCCACCACCCCTGAACCTTCGGGAGGCGGACGGTGGGTTGCCCGCCGGGAGGTTACGAATGTCCTGGACGCGAATTTCCGAGCACCTGCACCGCTGGGATGACACCTGCAACGTGTATTGCATCGCGGCCAGCGGGCGCGGGATCCTGATCGATGCTGGGTCCGGTGACGTGCTCGATCACCTGGGCGAAATTGGGGTTGAGGGGATCGACTGGGTCCTGCATACGCACCATCACCGCGACCAGGCCTGGGGGACGAACCGGCTCCGCAACTCCGGTGCGAAGGTGGCCGTGCCGGAGCACGAGCGGCACCTGTTCGAAGACGCGGAGCTGTTCTGGCAGCACAAGCGGGTGTACGACAACTACAACGACCGCAGCACATTCTTCTCGGTGGCCGAGAACATCGCGGTGGACGCCGAGTTGCTGGATTACGAGACGTTTGAATGGGAGGGGATTTCGCTGGAGGTCCTGCCGGCCAAGGGGCATACCCACGGCAGCAGCGCGCTGATCGGCGCGATCGACGGCCGGACGGTGGCGTTCACCGGCGACCTGATGCAGGCCGGCGGACGGCTTTACCAGTACCACGGGATTGAATACGGCTACGGCGACCGGGTGGGGGCGCTGTTCACGTGGCAGTCGGCGCGGGCGCTGCGCAAGCGAGCGCCGGACGTGGGGCTGCCGTCGCACGGCGAGACGATCGAGGATGTGGTGGGAGATTGCGGGCGGCTGGAGGACGGTCTGGAAGCGATGGCCCGGCTGGGCGGAGGAGCGCGGATGTTCGGGGCGAATCAGCTGACCCATCTGGATGTGTTGCCGGAGGCGCGCTATATCCAGCTTTCCCGTCACCTGCTGTGGAGCGGGCCGCACGCGGTGTCGAATTTCTACGTGATCCTGTCGGACTCGGGGAAGGTCTGCTTCATCGACTACGGACACGCTTATTCGGCGTACATGGCGGTGGCGCAGGAACGGGAAGACTCGGACGCGATGCGGTTTGTGGTGCATCACATTGACGAGTTGCGGGAGACATATGGGGTGACGGAGATCGATGTGGTGCTGATAACCCACATCCACGACGACCACACGGCGGGTATTCCCTACCTGCAGCGGCATGAGGGCACGGAGGCGTGGGCGCTCGACGAGGTGGCGAAGGTGCTGGCGGACCCGGCCGCGTGGTCGAGTACGCCCTGCACGTTGCGGCAGCCGATCGAGTTCCAGCAGATGCTGAGCGACGGCGAGCGGGTCAGTTGGGAAGAGTATGAGTTCGAGGTGCACCACGCGCCGGGACAGACCGAGTTTCACTCGGTGATCGGCGTCGAGGTAGATGGCCAGAAGGTGGCGTTTACGGGGGACAACGTGTTTTACGACATGGCCCCGGGCCGGGATGGGAAGCTGACCGAGCAGCTGTACCAGACGACCGTGTTGCGAAATAGCTACCAGCTGTGGATGCACCACAAGTGCGCGGATGTGATGGACACCGTGGCCGCGGACCTGATCTGCCCCGGGCACCGGCAGGTGTTCGCCTGGGACGACACGAAGGGCCTGGAGTACCGGGACTTCATCGAGCGCAACGAACGGGTTGTGCGACGGCTGACCGGGGAGCCGGCGGATGTGTCGGTGGATGTGTTCTGGGCGCGGATGTTGCCGTACCTGAGCGAGGCGGTGGCGGGGAGCCCGGTGACGTACACGCTGATGCTGCGGAACAACTATGCCGAGGAGCGCCGCTTCGAAGCGCGGCTGCTGGCGCCGGCGGGCTGGACGACCGACGGGGAGTTCGCCGAGTTGACGCTGGGTGCCGGGGAGAAGGGCGAGTTGGAACTGACGGCGACGGCGCCGGCAACGGCCGACATCCGCCGGATCGTGACCGCCGAAATCCTTATTGACGGGCTGACCCACGGCCCGATCGCCGAGGCGCTGGTGACGGTGACGGAGGGCGGATAGGAGTGGCGGCCCGCCCCCCGAGAGTGCGAGAATCGAGGCAACGGCGCGTACGCGCGCTCAGGGTGGCGGACGCGATATTTGGCTAACCGGAACCGAACGACAGCGAAGGAGACAGCGGAATGCTGAGCAAGAAACTGCAGGTGGCGTTGAACGCGCAGGTGACGGCGGAGTTGCACGCTTCGCACCTGTACCTGTCAATGGCGGCACACTTTTCGAACGCCGACCTGCCGGGGTTCGAGGCGTGGATGCGGGCGCAGGCCGAGGAAGAGCGCGGGCACGCGTTTCGGCTTTTCGACTTCGTGCTGGACCGCGACGGCCAGGTTGAACTGGGTGCGATCGCCGCTCCGGCGACGGACTTCGGCTCGGCCCTGACGACGATGGAGGCCACGCTGGCTCACGAGAAAAAGGTCTCGGCCCAGATCAACGACCTGTACAAGCTGTCCGGGGACGAGAACGATTACCCGGCGCAGGTGATGCTGCAGTGGTTCGTGACCGAGCAGGTGGAGGAAGAGAAGACCGCGATGGACATCATCGCGCGGCTGAAGCTGGCCGGCGACGACGGCGCGGCGCTGCTCTTGATGGATCAGGAGATGGGGTCGCGGGGCGGCGGAGAAGAATAGCCGCGCGATCGATCTGACCGCGACGAGCAGCCCGAAGGGCCTAGCGGCGCAGGAATAGCTCGAGGAGCCGGATGCGCGGCCCATCCATGGCGGCGACGCGCAACGTCCAGCCCTGGTAGCTGACGACCTGGCCGCGCCGCGGGATGCTGCCGAGCCGCTGCAGCATGAATCCGGCGACGGTTTCGTAGTCGCCTTCGGGCAGGTGGCAGCCGGCGATTTCGGCGATCTCGTCCAGGCGGGCGGTGCCGTCCAGTCGGTAGCGGTTGGGCCCGGCCGGGCGAACGGCGGCGGCGGTGGGGTCGGATTCATCGGATATGTTGCCGACCAATTCTTCGGCCAGGTTTTCCATGGTGACGATGCCGGCCGGCGAGCCGTGCTCGTCAATGACCAGGGCGATCGGGCTGCGGGTGCGCCGCAGCTCGGCCGGGAGGTCGGCGATGCCGGCGGACTCGGGGATGGCCATCAGCGGGCGGATGACGCGCCGCGGGAGGCGCCGGTCCCACTCGTTGGCTTCGAGGCCGAGGAGATCCTTGGCATGTACGAAGCCGCGGATGTTGGACGGGTCACCGTCGTAGAGCGGGTAGCGGGAGTGGCCGGTTTCGATGATGAGGCGCTCGATTTCGCGGGGGGTGCTGTCGGTGCTGGCGAAGATCATCTGGACGCGCGGGACCATGACTTCGCGGACTCGCTGGTCGCCGAAGGTGAAGGCGCGGCTGACCAGGTCGTGGCCGGTGGCGCCGATGGCGCCTTCTTCTTGCATATCTTCCAGCATCAGCGCGATCTCGGCGGCGGAGTAGGAAGTCATCAACTCCTGTTTCATCTCGACACCGAATATGCGCAGTCCCCCGCGGGCAGCCAGATTCAGTACCCATAGGACTCCTCTGAATACATAGGTAAAGGCCCGGAAGGGAACGGCTACCCACAACAAGACCCGCTCGGGGACGGCTATGGCGGCGTTCTTGGGGGCCATCTCGCCGACGATCATGTGGCCCAGCGCGACAACGAGCAGCGCGATGGGGACCGCGATGGCGTGGGCCAGGGCTTCCGGGGGATTGCCGAAGAGGCTGATGAAGTCCTGAATGACGCTGGCCAGGGCGGATTCGGTGATGAAACCCAGGCCGAGGGAGGCGATGGTGATGCCGAGCTGGGCGCTGGCGAACATGAGGGGGAGATCGCGCATGGACTGGAGGGCGGCGCGGGCGCGAAATCCGCCGCCGGTGGCCAACTCTTCGATGCGGCTGCGCCGGGCGGCGGTGAGCGCGATTTCGGAGGCGACGAAGAAGCCGTTGGCCAGGAGCAGGGTGATGGTGGCGAGGAGGTACCAGAGGTTCATGCCGAGGTCCTGGGGTGGTGACCGGCTATCCGCACGCGCGCGATGCGCAGCCCATCCATGGCCAGGACCTGGAAGCGACGACCGCCGACGACGGCGGCGTCGCCGATGCCGGGGATGCGCTGGAAGCGCAACAGCAGGTAGCCGGCCAGGGTCTCGTAGGGTCCGGGCGGGAAGGCGAAGCCGCAGACGCGCTCCAGCTCGGGGGCGGTAATAAGCCCCGAGACCAGGATCGAGCCGTCGGCGGCCGCCTGGTAGGGCCGGTCGGAGTCGGGGGAGTCGTATTCGTCTTCGATGCTGCCCAGGATCTCCTCAAGGATGTCTTCGATGGTCAGGATGCCGGCCATCATGCCGTGCTCGTCAGCAACGATGGCGAGGGGGACATGGCGCAGGCGCATATCGAGCAGGATGGCCGGCAGGCGCCCGGTGGGAGCGACCACCAGGGGTGGCTGGAGCCGGCTGGCGACCGGGATCGATTCCCAGGCTTCCGGCGGCTCGCGGAGGCATTCTTGGACGTGGATGACGCCGACGATTTCGTCGCCGTCGGCCTGGTAGACCGGGAAGCGCGAGAAGCCGGACTCGTGGGCCAGGGCGGCGAGGTCGGCCAGGGTGGCGTCTTCGCGGATGTCGAGGACGTTGCCGCGCGGCACCAGGACGTCCAGGGCGGTGAGGTGGCCGAAACGCAGCGAGCGCTCGATGAGGTCGAGGCGGACATCGGGCAGCAGCCCGGATCGGGCCGAGCGACGGATTACCTGGCGCAGGTCGGCGACGCTGGCAACTTCGCCGTGCTCCTGGTGGGCCTGCATGCCGACCAGCAGGAGGACCTGGTTGGCGACGGTGTTGAGGAACCAGACCAGCGGCTTGAGAACACGGTTGAAGGCGTGTGCGATAGGAGCCAATGCCAGCGCCGTAGGCACCGGCCTGGCAATTGCGAGGTTCTTCGGAATGATTTCACCTACCACCAGCTGCGTCGCCGTTATCACAGCCAGCGCGACCCCGGTAGCAATCGCGAAGTTGGAACCGGACGGCAGGAACGGGAAGGCGTCCAGGAGGGGCTCAATATACGGCGCCAGCACCGGTCCGATGAGAAAGCCGAGTATCAGCGAGCTCACCGAGATGCCGAGCTGGGCGCCGGAGAGCTCGAAGGTGAGGTTGCGCATGGCGCGGAAGGTCATGCGGGCCCGCCAGGAACCGCCGGTGGCGAGGGCCTCGACCTGGTAGCGGCTGGCGGCTATGAGGGCGAATTCAACCCCGACGAAGAAGGCGTTGGCAAGCAGCAGAAGGCCGACCGCGAGCAATCCCAGGATGCTTTCGATGTCGGGTCCAACCCCTCGGTGCTACGTGTTGCGTGGGCCGCGGGCGAGCGTGCGGCGCGGACTATGGCCGGATTCAGATTACCGCGTCGGGGCAAGTTTTCGGGGCGGGGCCGGGTCAGGTGGTTGGGAGGGGGCGGGCGGCCAGCTCGCGCAGCGCGGCGATGCGGTCGTCGAGCGGCGGGTGAGTGTTGAAGAGATTATTGAGCCAGGAGCGCGGCTTCTGCCGCCGTTTGGCGGCCTGGCCGTCGATGGGGGACTCGATCCAGAGATGGGCCGTGGCGCGGCTGGCGCTACGGACCACCGTACGGTCTGACCGGAGCTTTTCGAGGGCGCCGATGAGGCCGTCGGGATTGCGCGTCAGCAGCAGCGCGTCGGCGTCGGCCAGGTACTCGCGGCGGCGCGAGATGGCGAAGTGGAGGACGCGGGCGATGATCGGCGAAACGATCAGCAGGACCAGGGCGAGCAGCGCCAGGACGGCGCCGACCGCGCCAGCGCCGGAGCCGCCGCCGCGCCGGCGGCCGAGCCCGCCCCAGAGGAAGGCGCGGAACATGACATCGGAGATGAGCAGCACGGTGCCGATGAGGGTGACCGAGATGGTCATGACTAGGATGTCGCGATTCTTCACGTGGGCCAGTTCGTGGGCGATGACGCCTTCGAGCTCGTCACGACTCATCTTCTTCATGAGCCCGCTGGTGACGGCGACGGCGGCGTGCTCCGGATCGCGGCCGGTGGCGAAGGCGTTGGGGGCGTCGTCCTCGACGCGGTAGACGCGCGGCACGGGGATGCCGGCGGCCAGTGAAAGGCCTTCGACGAGGTTGATGAGCCGGGCGTCGCGCGCCGGGTCGGCGGGCCGGGCGCGGCTGACGCTGAGCGCAACGCGGTCGGAGTTGTAGTAGGCGCCCCAACTCATTGTCAGGGCGATCAGCAGGGCGATGACCAGCCCCCAGTATTCGATGCCGATGACGTAGCCGACGGCGAGGCCGAGGGCGGAGACTAGCAGCACGAAGGCGGCGATCAGGAAATAAGTGCGGCGGACGTTGGCGGCGACGCGGTCGTAGAGCACGGGCTAGCGGCCGGCGGGCGATGGAAAGAAGCTGAGTAGGCCCGCCCTTGGCGTTGCGGACATCGTGCCAGTAGGCATCAGAAGAAATCTGATGGAGTCAATAGGCGTCGTCGGCACCGGAGCCAAAGTCCACCCGGACCGGCTGGCGGGCGACCTCTTCCATCTCGAAGTAGGGCTTCGGGTCAAAATTGAACATGCCGGCGATGATGTTGGTCGGGAAGACCTCGATGGAGTTCGAGTAGGAGAGCACCTGCTCGTTGTAGAACTGGCGCGAGTAGGCGATGCGGCCTTCGGTGCCGGTCAGCTCTTCCTGCAGCGACATGAAGCTCTTGTCGGCCTTGAGGTTGGGGTAGGCCTCCTGGAGGGCGAAGAGCCGGCCGAGGGCGCCGGTGATCATATTCTCGGCCAGACCCTGGTCTTCGATACTGCGGGCGTCGATGCCCTGCTGGCGGGCGGCGATGACGGCTTCAAGAGTCTCGCGCTCGTGGCCGGCGTAACCTTTGACGGTTTCGACCAGGTTCGGGATCAGGTCGTAGCGGCGGCGCAACTGGACGTCGATCTGTGACCAAGCGGCGGCGATACGGTTGCGCAGGCGGACCAGGCGATTGTAGTTGAGGATCAACCAGCCGAGGATGATGACGACGACGGCGATGATGGCGAGCGTGGTGATGTCCAAGGCGGCCCTTCCGAAATGCGGTGGTGGCGAAATCAATTTAGCATCCGGCCGGGGGCGGGCAGGAAGACACGGGCCGGCTGGGCTACCCTATCGGTCCGAAAAGCGACCGGCGCGGGCCGGAATGGAGCAACCGGGAACCGTCAGCAAACTGACGTCAGGAGAGGCAATGGCCGAGCGTCCGAACATCCTGTGGTACTGCAGCGATCAGCAACGATTTGACACCATTGGCGGCCTCAACAATCCGCTGGTCAACACCCCGCGGCTGGATGCCTTTATGAAGGAGGCGGTGACGTTTACCCACGCCCACTGCCAGACCCAGATCTGCACGCCCAGCCGGGCGAGCTTCCTGACCGGGCAGTACCCGAGCGCCGTGGGGCTGATGGGGAACGGCAATGATTACTTTCCGCCGGATCAGGCGGAACGGCTGATTACGCGGGTGCTGGCGGATTCTGGCTATGACGCGGCCAACATCGGAAAGCTGCACCTGGCCGGCGGCGCGCGCGGCCAGGAAACCCGGGTGAACGACGGCTACCGGCACTTCTACTACAGCCACTCGCACAAGGGCCCGAACTCGGCCGGGCACGACTACGCCGATTGGCTGCGCGAGCAGGGAGCCGACCCGGAGGCCGTGATGGCCGATCAGAGCCCGGGCTCGTATCGCGATGGGGCGAAGGTGAAGAGCTTCGGCGGTATGTACGAGCCGACCGCCGACGAGGACAACATCCCACCGGAACTGCACCAGACCCACTGGTGCACCGCGAAGACGATTGAGTTCCTGGAGAAGAACCGCTTCGACGATCAGCCGTGGCTGGCGACGGTGAATCCGTTTGACCCGCACGCGCCGTTCGACGCGCCGTATGAGTACTACCGCCGCTACGACCCGGAGAGCCTGCCGGGGGCGCACTTCGAGGATGGAGACCTGGAGCACCAGCAGAAGCTGGTGGATGCCGGGGTGGACTTTCAGTCGAAGCCGCAGCACCCGGACGAGTGGAACCACAAGAAGATCCAGGCCTCCTACTACGCGATGATCGAGCAGCTGGACGCCGAGTTCGGCCGGCTGCTGGACTACCTGGAGCAAACCGGGCAGCGGGAGAACACGATCGTCATCTACACCAGCGACCACGGCGAGGCGCTGTGCGATCACGGAATGCTCCTGAAGGGGTGCCGGTTCTTCGAGGGGCTGGTGCGGGTGCCGCTGATGATCTCGTGGCCGGGACACTTTGATGAAGATCGGGTCAGCGACGCGCTGGTGGAGCTGATTGACATAAATCCGACGCTCTACGAAGCCATCGGCATGGAGATCCCTTACTACGTGCAGGGGCGGTCACTCATGCCGATCCTGACCGGCGAGAGCGACGGGGCGGATCACCGGGACTTCGTGCGGATGGAGTTCTTCGGGGCGATCGATCACCCGGACCAGACCCACGCGACTATGTATCGCGACCGGCGCTGGAAACTGGTGTTTTTCCACGGCAAGGACCTGTTCGAACTGTACGACCTGGAGAACGATCCCTGGGAGCACAACGATCTGTCCGAGGACCCGGCCCACCGCGACGTGCTGGTGGACCTGATGCGCAAGAGCTTTGACGCGCAGGTGTATTCGCACCAGGCCGGCCCACCGCGGACGATGCCCTTCTAGAGCCGCCGGAGGTACCGAGTCGGGCCGCGGAACGATAGCTTCATCCGGGTAGGGGTAGGAGAGAGTCGGATGGCCGGGATGGTAGACGGTGAGCGTCGGGGTGCGTATGTCGCGGCGGCGTTGCGAACGCTGGACTGGGCATCCGGATGGCCGGGGGCGGACGGCGCTTTTCGAGGCGCGGAGCGAGAGGTGGACGCCTACTATTTCGGGCCGCTGGCCTTCGGCCTAGCGGGACGGGTGAAGGAAGGCCGCAGGCTTGCGCGTTACATCGAGGGTGAGTTTCTACGCGACGGCGACGTGAACGACCCGGCGGACCCGGGGCTGCGTTCGGCGGCCAACTTCCGGAATGCCTGGTTGTGCGTCGGGTCGCAGCGATCCGGTGACTACGGAATCTCATACCCGGTGGCGGATCGGCTGGAGAGTTGCCAGAACCCGGCGTCGGGCGGAGTGGCGGTATGGTGGGCGGAGGATGAGGTGGAGCGGGTGATGGATATGGGCACCACGGCGGCGGCGCTGGTTGCCTTCCTGGACACGGGCCGGCTCGAGGCGGCCCGCCGGGCCGGGGATTTCTTGGCGGGCAGGCTGATCGGGGAGCAACCAGATCCGGCCGCAAGATTCTTGTTGCGAACAGGCTGGTCGGGGGCGTGGATTTCATAATTCGCCGCAGCCGACGCGGCGTGCCATGAGATTTGGGTGGGCAAGCCCGGGCAGGTTTACTGGTTCCTGGGCAACGCCATGGCGGCGCTGGGCCAGTTGTACCTGGCCGTCCGGGACGAGCGCTACCTGCAGGCGGCCCGGACGGTATTCGGCTGGGCGGAGGTTTGCGCCCCGGGCGCGTTGGAGGATCTCACGGCGGCGAAGGGGCGTTGGGCCAGCTGAAGCTGCGCTTCGTCGAGAGCTTCTAGAAGAGCGCCGGCGGCCGCCGCCAGGCGGCGCGCCCGATCCGGTGTGCGTTCGACCCCGGCCAATCCCCCCCATGGACGCGGTGATCCACTCGATAGAATGCTACCGCCCGGAAAAGGTCCGGACCCAATCGAGAATGGCTACCGGGTCCGGTAGGTCGAGAACCACTGATCCGGGGGTTTCGGTGGGCGGGCCGGGCGGGCACAATTGAACGGATCTACGGACGCTGCGATCCGGGGTAATAGCGCAAGGGGCAGACGACAATGGCCGCCATAACCCAGCGGAGAACTATGCTGGTGCTGGTGGCGGTGGCGACGGTCGCGCTACTGCTGCCGCTGATCCTGAACCAGCTCGAGTCGCGGGTGGACCTGGGCGTGATTACGTCGGAGGATCTGCGGACCGGCGCCCGGGAAGGCTTCGTGTTCCGCGAATCCGACCTGACGGCGGAGCCGTTCACGCTGGTGGATTACAACAACGAGCCGGTGATCCTGTCGCAGTTTGAGGGCCAGTGGGTCGTGATGACGTGGATCTACCTGGACTGCAAGACAGTCTGCCTGGCGATCACGGCGGAGATGAAGCAACTACAGGAAACCTTCCGCGAGCGGCTGGGCGGCGATGTGCAACTGGTGTCGCTGACCTTTGATCCGACCCGCGATACGCCGGAGGCAATGCTGGCCCATGCGCAGGAGATTCGGGCGGACGTTCACGGCTGGTCCTGGCTGACCGGGGCCCAAGCGCAGACGGACGCGGTGGGCGACTCCTACGGGTTTGCCTACCAGGAAGTGATGGTCCCGGCGGAGGATCACGATGAAGCGGCGCCGGCGGACCAGCACGAGGATGGTGACGAGCATGCCGCTGATGACCACGATGCCGCCGAGGGCGAGATGGCCATGGAGGGCGACAAGGCTATGGAAGACGAAGATCACGAGGCGATGGACCACGAGGTGCATTTCGATCACACCGCGTTGGTGGTAGTTGTAGACCCTCAAGGAGAAGAGGCATACCGCTACTTCGGGATCGGCTGGGCCAACGACCTGGCCACCCGGGTGGAGGCGCGTATCGTCGGGTCATAACGGCCGGAGACCCGACGGGCCCGGGCCCGGGAGTTAATCCCGGGCCCGGGCTTCCTGCTTTGTCAGGGCCGGCTGGTCGCGTGAGTGGGGACTGGCGGGGACCCGGTACCAGGAGCGGGAAGGGCCGGCGGGGAGCGGCGGATGGCTGCTACCCGGAGTGGGAAGCCCTAGTGGGGCTGCACCTGTAGCCAGCTGTCGATCTCGTGCACCGTGCCGTCGTCGCTGGCTTCTTCATGCGCATCTTCGTCGTGGTCGGCTTCGGGCATGTCCGCCATCTCGGGCAGCTCCCCGTGGAGGCCCAGCGTGAAGCGGCCCGTGGCTGCGGCTTCGAATTCCAGCACCGCCGTCTCGCCGGGATTGATCTGCCGGGCGAGGTCGTAGCCGTGCAGGTGGAAGAGGATCGGGTGCTCGGACGTGAGGTTGAGTGTGAGGGTGTCGTTCTGATTGACCTCGATGGCCTCGGGCTGGACGTCGATGCCGTCGATGGTGATGTCGATGGTGCGGGCCTGCGGCTCGGCGCCGGCGCAGGCGGCCAGAACGAACAAGAGGAGGGTCGTGCGGAGCAGGCGTCTCATGGCTGGCATTCTAGCGGTCCGGGCAAACCTCGTGTCGGTGGCGACGGCGCCCTGGATGGCGAAAGGCAGGAAGGCCGTCCTATCCAGGAATTGGAGTCGGGTCGGAGCTACTTCGTTTCGAAGATGATGGTGTGGATGTCGTTGTCGCCGATGTTCTCGACGCGATGCGTCTAGGCGCCGTGGGCCATCACGCCACCGTCAGGAAACTCGGCTTCCATGGTGTCGCCGTCCTCGAGGTGAACCCGGGCTTTGCCGCCCTTGACGAAGTAGACCAGTTCGGACGGGTGCGAGTGGGTGGTGTCGCTTTCGCCGGCTTTGATGCGCATCTCGACGAGGCGGGTGTTGCCCTCTTCGATGAGCAGCTTGTAGTTGTCGGGCGATGTTTCGACGGGATCGATGTAGGCCATTGGTGTCCCCCCTGGTAATGGTAGATGCGGCGGCCAACGTCGGTCCGCCTTCCCCGCTCCCAAGCTGGTTCAGCGGGGTGGGGCGGCCCAAAGGGAAATCCAGGCCGGGATCAGCCGCCGTTGAGATCGGCTAGGTCGCCGGTGGGGGTGAATTGGAGCGCGACCGGGTCGCCGTCGCGGGTGGCGGATCCGGCCGCTTCAAGCTGCTCGGCGAGCGGCTCGCTGGCCTGGAAGTGCTGCAATTTCATGGTGTTGGTGATGCGGGCCATGAGCGGGGTGTCGGAACCGGCGGCGCGGCGCGCCAGCCCGAGCCCGGTGTCGATGGCCGCCTCGTCGGTCGGCAGCGTCATCGGCACGCGCGCTCCCTGAACCGTCATCGAGGTCAGGCAGTTCATGTAGGTGTAGTCGGGGTTCATGTCGTCGACGAGCTGCTGCGTGACCAGGTCGGCCATGCCGATGCCGGTGGCGTTGCCGTTGGATTCCGGGGTCAGGCGCAGCGTCGTGATGTAGCGGTAGTCGGGGGTGCGGGGGCCTTCACCAAGCAGCCGGAACAGGCCGATGACGTTGGTGTCCATGCCGGCGCCGGAGATGTTCTTGCCCATCTCATCGACGATCAGCATGTGTAGCGCGTCAGCGGGCAGCACGGGCAGGATGGTGCGGGCTTTTTCGAGGAGCTCGCGGTCGGTGGAGTGGAACCGATCTCCGCCGACGACTTCGACGTAGGCGGGCTCGTCAAGCGGGTTTTCAACCATGGCGACACCCATCAGGATCTTGCCGGTATCGACGGCGACCTGCGCGGATTCGGGGATGGATTCGGCCAGGCCGTGTTGGTGGATGCGCTCGGCGCCCTTCTGTTTGCCGAAGCCGACGACGGTCATCTTGCAGAGGCCGCTTTCGATGTCGCCGTGGAAGTCGGTGTGCGGCTTGACCCGGCCCAGCACGGCGACGTGGTCGGCGTTGTAGGCGTTGGCGTCCATGAGGTATTCGAAACCGCGCGGGCCTTTGCCGGTGACGACGGTGTCCATGGTGGCGCGAATCGGGGCGCCGACGACGGATTCGGTGATCCGATACTCGGCGAGCACGGCTTCTTGCCCCGCGGGGGTGGCGCCGCCGTGGCTGCCCATCGCGGGCACGATGAACGGTTCGAGGCCGGCGGCTTTGAGTTCGCGGATGATCGTGGAGACCGTGGCGACCAACGGGGTGATGCCGCGGCTGCCGACGCCCAGGGCGACGGTGTCGCCCGAATTGAAGGAGGCGGTGGCCAGGTGGTCGCGGATCTTGCGGGCCAGGGTGGCCTCGAAGTCGTCGATCCGGGTGTTGTCGAGTTCCTGGCGCATCGGCACCAAAGTCGGTCGTTCCACGGCGCGCTCCTCTGGCGGGTCCCGAAATTCGGGGATCGGGCGTCTAGTCTAGTCGGAGCCGTAGTCAGGCGAAATTGGGTAGGGACGGTCGACGAATGAGGCCCGGTAGCGGCAGGCGGGACAGGACTTGTGCCGGACGCGGCCATTCCGGGACAATTGCGGACTATGAACGGCGACGAGACGGCGGATCCAACCGACCAGATGACAGTCCACGTGCGTGCGCACGCGGGAGTAAGTCGGTTCTTTCCTGGTGAGGGGAAGGTCCGCAAAGTCGCGGTAACGGCGGGATCGACGGTGGGCGGCCTGTTGCTGGCCCACGGGGTCCCGGAGGATCTGCCTCTGGTCGTGGGACTAAACAGGGACCTGGGGAGTCGAGAGTCGCAATTGCAGCCGGGAGACCTGGTGGAACTGGTGCCGCCGATGACCGGTGGACAAGAAAGGTAGCGAGCGTGTCGCATTCGATCAACAACCGCATTCTGCGAGTGGACCTGACCGAAGGCCGGACCTGGATCGAAGAGCCGGGGATGGAGTTCTATCGCAAGTACGTGGGCGGACGGATGTTCATCGCGCATTACCTGCTGAAGGAACTGCCCAAAGATGCGGACCCGCTGGGCCCGGAGAACATGTTGATCTTTGCCGCCGGTCCCGTGACCGGGACTCCGGTGCCCGGCAACGCTCGGCATAGCGTGGGGGCCAAGTCGCCGATGTCGGGCATGTACGGCGAGTCGGAGGCGGGCGGCTACTGGGGCGCCGAACTGAAGTCGGCGGGCTGGGATGGGATCATTTTCACCGGCAAGGCCGAGAAGCCGGTGTACCTGTGGATAAAGGACGACGCGGTGGAGATCCGCGACGCGGCGCACCTGTGGGGCAAAATCACCGGCGATGTGGAGGCGGAGCTCCGCGAGGAGGTGGACGACAATCGGGTGCGGGTGGCCCAGATCGGGCCGGCCGGGGAGAACCTGGTGCGGTTTGCCTGCATCGTCAACGACCTGAATGAATTCGCCGGCCGGGCCGGAATAGGCGCGGTGATGGGTTCAAAGAACCTGAAGGCGATCGCGGTGCGCGGCGGCGCCCGGCCGCAGCCGGCCGACATGGAGCCGCTGAAGCGGACCGCCCAGTGGGTGGCGCGGGATACCTTTGCCGAAGGCCAGCCGCACTACATCTTTCACGAGTACGGCACCGGCGCGATGGTGAAGAGCAAGCAGCTGGAAGGGCATGTGATCTCGCACAACTTCCGCGACGGCGTGCTGGAAGGCGCGGAGAACTCGGACGCGATCTCCATCAAGGAGAACGTGACCGAGCGGATGGACGGCTGCTACAGCTGCTCGGTGAACTGTAAGAAACGGGTGCGGATCGAGACGGCGAAGATGACGGTGGACCCCAGATACGGCGGACCGGAATACGAGACGCTGGCCGCCATCGGCAGCAACCTGGGCGTGACCGACATCATGGCGGTGTGCAAGAGCGCCGAGATGGTCAACTACCTAGGGCTGGACAGCATCTCGGCCGGGTCGGCGTTGGCCTGGGCGATGGAAATGGCCGAGATGGGCGTCATTACTCCAGAGGACCTGGGTGGTGAGGAGCTGACCTTCGGTCGTGGCGCGGACGTGCTGCGCTGGATCGAGATGATCGCCTATCGCAAGGGCTTTGGCGACGTGCTGGCCGAAGGCGCGACCCACGCGGCGCGCAATATCGGCAAGGACAGCGAGAAATACGTGATGGCCGTGAAGGGCGTGGATCTCGGCATGCACGACCCGCGGGCGATGGAGAACATGCGCCGGCAGTTCGCGGTGGCGCCGGTAGGCGGCGATCACTGCGGCTCAGCGCACAAGCGCAACAGCCTGGCGAACACCCTGGGCATCTGCCAGTTCCTGGACTACGACGATGACCTGAAACTGGAGCTGCTGAACGCGGCGACCGGCTGGGACATGACGCCGCAGGAACTGGACGACGCCTATGAGCGCGGGATCACGATGGCGCGGCAGTTCAATATCCGTGAGGGTTGGACGACCGCGGATGACGCGATGCCGTGGCGGATCCATCAGCCGATGGCCATGGGGCCGATGAGCGACCAGGTGCTGACCGAGGAGCAGGTCCGCGACGAGACCGAAGACTACTACGAGGCGCGCGGCTGGGACCGCGCGACCGGGCTACCGCAGGCGGATACCGTGGAGCGGCTGGGTCTGCAGGCCTGATCGCGGCGCCGCCGCCGAGGAGCGTCATCGTGTCTTCGATTTCCTTGCGCAGCAGATTCTGGATGTCATCGAATTCGGTGGGCTTGACGCCGAGGACCTAGGGGACAAAGGAGGGCAATTCGGGATCAGGGGTCTCGTTGGCGCCGACACCAGAGTGCGTCTCGCGGGTTAGCTGGTTGGCCAGGATGCAGGTGGCGGCGAGGGTGGTCGTCTCGTCAGTTCCGCTGCTGGTGGGGGCCGCGTGGTGGGCGCGGATGGCGCCGACGAGGAAGTCGGGCAGTTCCCACTTCTCCGCGAGGACGGCGCCGACTTCGGCGTGGCTGAGCCCCATCACCTCTTGCTCGGCTTCCCCGAAGGAAATGCCCTTGGCATGGGCAGTTTCGACGATGGCGTCGATCTAGTTGGCGGCGTACTGCGATAGCACCACCTTGCCGATGTCATGGAGCAGGCCGGCAGTATACGCCTCGGCGGGGATGGAGCAGTTGGTCTCTTTGCTGACCACCTGGGCGGACTGAGCGACGACGAGCGAGTGCCCGAAGAGGCCGCCCTTGCCGATTCCGTATCCTTTGACGCCCTGGGCGCCAAGCCCGCCCATCGTGGCCGTGAGAACGAGGTTGCGGATCGTCTGCTGGCCCAGCAGCATCACCGCATTGTCAATATCGGCGATCTGGCGGGGAGCCCGTAGAAAGCGGAGTTGGCGACGCGCAATACCCGGGCGGTGAGCGCCGGGTCGGTCTTCATGAGATCGGAGATCTCTTTGCCGGAGGTGTCGGGTTTGCTGCTCTTCTGGAGAATGGCCGTGGCGGTGGCCGGCATCGGCACCGCGTCGGGCGCGTTGTCCAGAACTTCCTGGACCTCAAGTTCGTTCGCCATCGGGCCCCCGCTTTCCGACGAATTAGTGGGGCGTGACAGTAACCTCAACCGGACAGATATCGAAGGCACCTTGCCAGCAGAACACAAACGGTGTCGGTAGTGGCGGTTACACGAGGGAGCTGGCCCGGATTCGGCCACCGCCGTCCGGCGCCCGAATGGACGGCGCCGGGGGTTGGGATCAGAATGGGCGGGAGAAGAAAGCACCGACCAACAAGAGATGGGGAGCACCATGACCGGATCGATCGCCGGACGGATTCTGCGAGTGGACCTGACCGCGGGGAAGACCTGGACCGAAGAGCCGGGGGAAGAGTTCTACCGCAAGTACCCGGGCGGACGGGCGATCATCGCCCACTACCTTCTCAGCGAGGTCCCGCCGGAGACCGATGCCCTCGGTCCCGACAATCGCCTGATCTTTGCGCTGGGGCCGATCACCGGAGTGCAGGTGCCGGGCAATGCCCGCCACAGCGTCGGGGCAAAATCACCCCTGACGGGTTTTTTCGGCGAAGGCGAGGCCGGAGGATTCTGGAACGCGGAACTGAAGAACGCCGGCTGGGATGCGATTGTGATCCAGGGTGCGGCCGCGAAGCCGGTGTACCTGTGGATCGATGACCTGGAGGTGGAGATCCGCGACGCCGCCAATATCTGGGGCAAGATCATGGGCGATGTGGAAGATGTGGTCCGGGAAGAACTGGGCGACGGGTCGATTCGCATAGCCCAGATCGGCCCGGCCGGTGAAAACCTGTCGCGGATCGCCTGCATCGGCAACGACCTGAACGAATTCGCGGGGCGCTGCGGGATGGGGGCGGTGATGGGCTCAAAGAAGCTGAAGGCGATCGCGGTGCGCGGGAGCGAACGGGTGATGCCGGTGGACACCGGGCCGATTCGCGAGACTACCCGCTGGGTGGCATCGACCCTTGGCGAAGGCGATGAGCACTACGGACTGCACGCGTTCGGCACCGGCCAGATCGGGAGTAAACGGGTTGAGGGTCACGTGATCTCGCACAACTTCCGCGACGGCGTGATCGAAGGTTCCGAGAACGTGGACGCGACCGCGATGCGGAACACGGTTGTCAACTCGATGGACGGCTGCTTCGCGTGCTCGGTGCGCTGCAAAAAGCGGGTGGGGTTCGAGACGGCCAGGGTGAAGGTGGACGAGAAATACGGCGGACCGGAATATGAGTCCTTTGCGGCCGTCGGGACGAACTGCGGAGTGGTGGACATGATCACCATCTGCAAGGCCAACGAGATGATGAACTACCTGGGACTGGACAGCATCTCGGCCGGCTCGGCGATCGCCTGGGGGATGG
>JASLPR010000034.1 GCA_030744875.1 Chloroflexota bacterium | reverse complement strand
GGCGGCGGCGAAGTCGGGCAAGAAGATCCTGATGGAAAAGCCGATGGCGACCAGCCTGGACGAGGCAGACCAGATCATGGCGGCGATCCGCGAGAACAACGCGACGGCGTGTATCGCGCATAACTACCTGTACCGCGAGTCGGCGATGAAGGCGCTGGCACTGATCGACGAGGGCGCGATCGGGGAGCCGTTCTTCTTCCGCCAGGGCGCGTTCATGCCCCGGCACTACGCCGGCACCGCGACCTATGACTCCGGCTGGCGGGCCAAGGCCGGCATGGCCGGCGGCGGCGCGCTGATCGACAATTCGTACCACTACCTCTACCTGGCGGCGGCCTACATCGGGTCGCCGGTCGCCAACGTGTTCACGAAGATGGACACCTTTGTGCACGACATCGACGTGGAGGACACCGTGCTGATGTCGCTGACCCACGACAACGGTCGGTTCTCGGCGATCGAGACCGGCTGGAGCACCGGGGCAGCGACGCCGGTGGACGAGATTCACGGGACGGAAGGCTCACTGGTGTTCAGTCGCGAGGCCCCCCATTTGCGGCTCTACCGCAACGATGAGTGGGAAGCGGTGGATGTCCCTGACGGGTTCACCTGGGGCTTCGACAGGCTGTTCTCGGCCTACGCCGACACCATCGAGGCCGGCGAGCCGCCGCCGGTGAGCTTCGAGGATGGCTACACGAATATCAAGGTCGTGATGGCAGCCTACGAGTCGGGTCGGACCGGCCAGCCGGTGGACGTCGCCTAGGCCCGTTTCCGGGCTTTCGTTTGGGTTGAGTCCGGGCGGACCGGCCAGCCAGCGGAGGTTTCACAGCGACTGACCGTCTTAGTTCGAATTCTGGAGGCGCCAGGGCCGCTTGTCGGTCCCGGCGGCCGGTCTCCGGCTATTGCCCGGGTTGAGCGCGAGGCACGCGGGGGTTGTACTGGTGGACCAGATTCGCGGTGTCCGGGTGACCTACCAGCCGACGTCGTAGCGCAGCATGCGGGCGTTGATGATGGTGATGACCGAGATGGCCGCGAACAACGCTACGGAAATCGTGGAGGCGTAGCCCATCTTGAGGTACTCGAATCCGTTGAAGTAGATCAGGGTGACGAGGGTGATGGTGCGGTCGAGGGGGCCGCCGCAGGCGGTTTGGGGGTTAGCGCAGGTCATGATGAAGACTTGGACGAACATCTGCAGGGCACCGATGAAGTAGACGATGACGACGAAGAAGGTGGTGGGTTTCAGAAGGGGGATGGTAATGCTGAGGAACTTGTTGACGGGGCCAGCGCCGTCGATCTCGGCGGACTCGTAGATGTGGGGCGGAATGCCCTGGAGCCCGGCGAGGTAGATGACCATGTTCAAACCCATGTTCTTCCAGACACTCAAAATGATGATGGCGAGCATGGCGGTGTTGGGTCCCTTGAGGAACTTGGAGCGGGGAAAGCCGAGGGTCTCGAATAACTCGTTGGCGAGGCCGAACTGGGGTTCGTAGATCCAGAGCCAGATCAGTGAGACGGAGACGAAGGAACTGACAACGGGCATGTAGAACATGGCGCGGAAGCTGTAGATGCCGCGTATCTGGCGATTGATGAGGGCGGCCAGCAGGAGGGAGGTGACGACGCCGGTGGGGACGGTGCCGAAGGCGAAGTAGAGAGTGTTGAGGGCAGCGGCGTTGACTCGATGGTCGTTGATCAGGTTGCCGTAGTTGAGGCCGCCGGTCCATCGGGGTTCGCTCATGAGGTCGTAGAACGTGAAACTGTAGTAAAAGGACATGAAGATGGGGTAGATGACGAAGAAGAGCAGGAAGATGAGTCACGGCGCGACGAAAAAATAGCCGGCCAGGCCGCCGCGGCGACCCAGGCTGAAGCGACGTTTCCGGCGAATTGTCGGAACCGGTGCGGCGGTTGCCCCCATGATGGATGAGTCCTTCCCTCCTAGCCGGGCGAGGATAGCAGACGCGGGTGGGGAGTCCGGGGCGGGAGGATGTCAGGGACGGGGCGTCGGCGGGCTAGAGGCCCAGTTCTTCGATCTGGTCGAGAGTCATGCCGGGTTCGATGCGGCTGTCGTAGAGGATGCGGATGATCGCCTCGTCAATGGGCACGAATTCGTCCGGGTAGTTGACCCCGTCTTCGGGACCGACGAAGAGGGTGCTGTCGCGCTCCCAAAGGGTGTGCACCGGAAAACCAAGGGCGTGCATGAACTCGTGGCGGAGGATGACGCGGCGGAAGGCCGGGGACTGGCCGGAGTCGACGAAGATGGCGGCACCGAGCAAGACGGGGCCGCCATTTCGCAGGGCCATGAAGCCGAGGCCGCGGTCCCGACCGTTGGGGCCCTGGCCGATGAACCGGTCCCGGGGCACGAAACGAATCAGCAGGTTGGCTTCGCGGGACTCGCTGACGACGCTGACCTTGAACGGTGGTAGGTGGTCGAGTTCGGCGGCGATGTCGCGGACTTCGCGGAGGTCGCCGAGAGTGCCGCCGCCCGCAACCGCGACCGCGATCGGTTCGGTCCATTTGTGGATGACGCTTAATCCGCTGCCGAGGTACCGGCGGTCTTCTTCCTCAAGCGCGGCGACCCGGCCGGCGGCGAAGGTAGACTCTTTGAGGTAATTGATCTCCTCGCGCGAGTAGGCGACATGAAGGGGGGTGGGCGGAAGAACAAGAAGGCGACGGCGGAGATCTCGGCGATGAGCAGAACCACGAGCCAGAAGTTGACGGGGATGCGGAAGGGTTCGGCCGGGCGGCGGTCGGACAAGGGGGTGACGATTGGTTTCATGCCATCCCCTGTTGATCCTTGGACAAAGCGCTTGCCGCGATAGTGTCAGTTGCCCCTCTCAACCATGCTTGGTGCCACGAGATTTGGAGGGCAAGGCAAGAAGAAGGGGCCGAGCTCAGCCGCGGTTCTTCTTCCGTTCTTCGCGCTCTCTCTGTCTTCGCTGTTGCCGGTTCAAGGGCCGTCTGTCTGGCGCAGACTTAGCCTTTGATTCCTTGCTCTCCTCCACAAAATCGATCCGATAGTCTGGAGGGATTCTGAACGTCCACCAAGTGTGACCGTTCTGATTCGTGATCGCGAAATCACCGAGGGCGATCACGTCCATACCCAGAAGAACATCGCAGCCGGCTACCGTGCCTTCGGAGACACGAACACCAACCAACACCACGTTGTTGGGAAGGTGGATATTGACAAGGTAGGTGTCCGCTTCGAACTCATTGAGTTCTCCCCCACTCCCCACAGCATGCACGGTTGTGCGCCACTCGGCGCCAAATCTAGACCTGTAACCACCTTCCTCGAGACGACGCTATTGGTGGCTCCAGTGTCTCAAATCGCCTTGCACGCACAAAGCTCGGGCTCGGGAAGACCCGTATTGGGGTCGTAGTAGTCCGAGATGCTGACATCATTGACCAGAGACCGAGCGACACCATCTGCTTTGGTGGTGAAGCCAAACTTCGGAGGCCGACGATCTGCCACAACCGGCAGCCCTACCGAAAGATCAGCTGATCAAGGAAACGCGACTCGAGAATGGAACCGCTGCACCCGCACTTCGTCCTCCGGGAGGCATTCCTGCAGCAAGAACTTGCCAGGGCCATACCTGCCCTTCATTTGGACATAGGCCTGGGCTTCACTGGGAAAGTCTGCAACGACTTCCTCGCCGACGATGACGATGAACAGACCTCGGTATTTCTCGACAAGCTCCGCCTAGTGCCCCTTGAAATACCGATATTCGCGTTCTAGGGACGGCATCGCTTCTCCCCTTGAGCCTCACTACATCCATTATCGGCCCGAGCTGAGCGACTTTCCAGCGAATTGCGCCTCTTGTCAAGGCGCAGCTACCCCAATTCCTTGGGATCTCCCTCATTCGCGTTTTTCGGCTAGCTAGCATTCTCTCCTGCGACCCGCGTTTCAAATCGCGAACGTGGCAGTCCACACTTGTGGTGTTCGCCTTCCACCGTTAGAACGTCTGAGCCTACGCCGTTTCAAGTCCTCTGAAACCCGAATACCAAGGGCTAAAGCGCTTCTTTTAGAGCGGAGGCGGTTGGGCGAGTCATTCCGGGGAGAGAGGCTAACTCGTCGAGGTCGGCGGCGCGGATTTTGGCGACGCTGCCGTACTTGCGCATCAGGGCGCGCTTGCGAGCCGGGCCGATGCCGGGGATCTCGTCGAGGATGGAACGGCGGCCCTTCTTGGTCCGAAGCTTGGTGTGGAAGCTGACCGCGAATCGGTGGGCCTCGTCGCGAAGGCGCTGGAGTAGATGCAGGCCATCGGAGGCGGCCGGCAGGAGGACCGGCGCGGACCGGCCGGGCATGAAGATCTCTTCGCGCCTTTTGGCGATGGCGATGACCGGGACGTCGGCGGCGCCCTGCTCCTGCATGGCGGCCAGGGCCGAGGAAAGCTGGCCTTTGCCGCCGTCGATGAGCACCAGGTCGGGGACGGTGAGCCACTCTTTACTGGAGCCGGCGGTGGGCTCGGCGGCGGCGGGGAGCGGGGCGGATTCGTCGAAGCCGGCCAAGTCAATCGGTTGGAGTCCGGCGGTGTCGGGCGCGATGCCGTCGCCGTCCTCTTCGCGCTCGCACATGCGTTTGAAGCGACGGCCGATGACTTCACGCATGGAAGCGAAGTCGTCGTTGCCCTGCTCGCTGCGAATCTTGAATCGGCGGTACTTGCCCTTCATGGCGACGCCGTCCTCAAAGACGACCATGGAAGCGACGGTGAGGGCTCCCTGGATGTGGGAGACGTCGTAGCACTCGATGCGGCGGGGGAGGCGGCACAGTTGCAGAGCTTCGCCGATTTCGCGCATAGCGTGGCGCAGGCGGCGCTCGCTGTTGAGGAAGGCGGTGCGCTCCATCTCGAGGGTGTCGCGGGCGTTGGCCTCGGCGAGCTTGACGAGCCGGCGCAGGCTGCCACGCCGCGGGGCACGTACTTCGACCTTGTCTTTGCGCATGGTGTTGAGCCACTCGGTAACGACATCGAGATCGCGGATGGCGGCGGGCAGGAGGACCTGCTTCGGAACTTGCTCGGAGCGGCCGTAGTACTCGCGGACGAACTCGGAAACCAGCTCGCCGAGAGGCTCGTCGCCAGCGGCGGTGAGGCGGAAGGAGTTGCGCCCGATGAGCTTGCCGTTGCGGATGGTGAGGACCTGGCCGATGGCTTCGCGGCCTTCGCGGGCGATGCCGATGACGTCCTGGTCGCGACGGTCGGGTTCCATGACCTTCTGCTCGGAGACGACGCGGTGGATGGCGCGGAGGCGGTCGCGCAAGGCGGCGGCGGCTTCGTAGCGCTGCTCGGCGGAGGCGCGTTGCATGGCGGTCTCCAGCGCGCTGACGATGGGTTCGTGGTGGCCGTCGAGGAAGGCGATGGTCTGGTCGATGACGAGGCGGTAGTCCTCCGGGGTGACGACGCGGATGCAGGGGGCGTTGCAGCGGCCGATGTCGTACTTGAGGCAGGCGCGGTCGTAGACCTTGTCCATGTCGAGGGCGCAGGTGCGGTAGGGGAAGATGCGGTTGAGGAGCTTGAGTATCTGGCGCAGGTCCTTGGCACGCGGGTAGGGGCCGAAGTAGCGGGAGCCGTCGCGGATGACGCGGCGGGTGGTGAGGACACGGGGGTAGGTTTCGGCGGTGGTGACCTTGAGATACAGGTACTGCTTGTCGTCGCGGAGGATGACGTTGTAGCGCGGCTGGTGGCGCTTGATGAGGTTGTTTTCGAGGATCAGGGCCTCGACTTCGGTATCGGTGAGGATGAAGTCGAAGTCGGTGATGCGGGCGACGAGGCGACGGGTCTTGGGGTCGAATCCCTTGGGGCTGCCGAAGTAGGAACGGACGCGGCTGCGCAGGGAGCGGGCCTTGCCGATGTAGATGATGTCGCCGGCGGCGTCGTGCATGAGGTAGACACCGGGGGAAGCGGGGAGGGTGGAGAGTTTGCCGTCAATCAGTTCGGAGGCCATGAATTAATTGTATTTCAGGCGGGCTTCGGGGCGAGGGGGGGGAGTTGGGTGGGGAGGCCTGCATACGGAGGTGAGATGGCAGGCAGCGTGGGTGGTGAGCGCGACAGTGTCGCTGTCTATGCGGCGGGTAATAGTAGTATTATCAGGTTTAGCTGAGAGACATAGCGAGCGACAACACTGCAACAGTGTCGCAAAGGCAAGGGGGAACGGGTGCCGAACAGGGACGTGGATTTCGATCTGCCGTTGGATCTGAATGACAAAAGGATTGTGAGGGCGCTGGCGCGAATCGACGCCCGGGCGGAGGTCATCCAGGGATTCCCGATGGACGCACGCACAAGCCGGGCGCTGGACACGCTGAACATCGCCCGGGCGGTGGCGAGCACGACGGCGATCGAGGGGGCAAACGTAACCCCGGAGGAAGCGCGCGAGATCATCGCTGCGGAGGCGGGGATCCGGGTGCTCGCGCCGGACCGCGAGCGCGACGAAGCCGAGGTGCGGAACGCGCGGGACGCGATGTTGTACGTTCGGGATATCCTACGGGCCGATCCGGAGCATGCGCTGACCGAAGGGGTGGTGCGGGAGATTCACCGGCTGGTTACCCGGGGCATCGATTACCCGGGCAACGTCCCGGGCGGGTATCGAGCCATGGGAGTGCGGGCGGGCGACTACGTAGCGCCGAACCCGGAAGAAGTGCCCGGGTTGATGCATCGGTTCGTGGAGTGGTTCCGGAACGGTCCGCCGCGAGGCTGGCATCCGGTGATCCAGGCAGTGGTGGCGCACTTCTACGTCGTGAGCATTCACCCGTTTGCCGAGGGCAACGGCCGCACGGCGCGGGGGGTGGAAGGGTTCGTGCTTTACCGGGGCGGGATAAATCGGTTCGGGTTCTACTCGCTGGCCAACTCCTATTACTCCCGGCGGGATGACTACATAAACGGGCTGACGGACGCACAGTTTGGATCGGGGTCGCTGACGCCGTTCGTGGTCTATGCGCTGGACGGGCTGGCAGATGAGTTGCGGTCAGTGAACCGCGATGTTATCGAGATGGCGCGGCGGATCGTCTTTCGCGAGATGGGCCGGCAGGAACTGGCGGAGGCGGGCATCGGGATCAAGCGGGCGGAGCGGCTGATCCGGCTGCTCGACGCGGTCAGCCCGGCGCCGAGTCCTCTCTATCAAGAACGGAGACGGCAGCTTGAGCCGACGATGATTGCGCTCTATCGGGGGTTGTCATCAAGGACTCTGCAGCGGGACGCCAGTCTGTTGGAAGGCATGGGATTGATACGCCCGAACGAAGCCGGGGAATGGGAGGCCAATTTGGGGATGGTCGATCGGGGCGGCGCCGGGGAGGATTGATCGTGGGAGAGGATCGGAAAGACATCTGGCCGGGGGTGGAATTTGAGCTGTTTCGGCGGGCGAAACGGGAGCGGGTGGGGGTGCACAACCCGGGGCTCGGGCACTGGCAGATCTTCTTGTGTCCGGAGGAGAGTTACCGGGAGATCGTGGCACGGGTACTGGGAGGCGGGTCTGAAGATGGGGACGGCGCGCGGGCGCGGCCGGGGCTGAGTCTGCATCATCCGTTCATCGCCCCGTTTGAGGGCCACGAACGCCGCGAGTCGAGTCAGTTCCTGGATGCGGACCGAGATTTGCGGGAGTTGTCGTTTCGCTGGCTGGGGGATTCGTTGGAAAAGGCGGGGGAATTGGGGGCGGAGTTCGTGGTGACCCACCTGAATCACGGCGAGGGGGTGGAGGACCGCGCGGCGGCGCTGGGGCTGGCGCGGGCGGCTTTGCGGAGGTTCGCGGAGATGGCGGCGCTGGCCGGGGTAGATGTGCAGGTGGAGTTCCTGGGTTATCACCCGGCGCTGCATGAGCCGGGGGATTTCGCGGAGGTGCTGGCGGAACTGCCCCGGGTGCAGCTGTGCCTGGACAGTGGGCATCTGCACCGCTGGGGGCAGATCCACGGGCGGGACCCCTACGCGGCGGCGGAGTTGCTGGCGCCACTGGCAGCGAGCCTGCACCTCTGGAATGTGAGCTCGGCGGAGGAATATCGGGAGAAGGGCCACGTGCCGGTGCATCCGGAGCAGCGGGTGGAGGACGGCTATGTGGACGTAGCGTGGATCGTGCGGACGGTGCTGGCGGTGAACCCGGCAGCGACGGTGATCTTCGAGCCGTCGGTGCCGGAGGGGATGACGGCGGAGTTCATCGCAGCCGGGATGGCGTGGGTGGGGGGCATCGTTGCCGCGGCACGGGCGGGAGCCTAGACTGCCGACAGCAAAGCAAAGCAAAGCAAAGCAGCCGGGAGGACCCCGGGGGCAGGCGCGCGGAAGTGACGGCGACGACCGCATGATGCCCCACCGATGATCAGCTACGAGCGTCTCCGTAACACCCCGATAGCGCTCCTGATCGTAATCGCGCTGATCTGGATCAGGGAGTTCCTGTGGAACCTGGCGGGGCACTTCTCAAGCCTGGTGCTGATCTTCTTTTTCGCGTGGTTGGTGAGCTTCGCGCTGACGCCGCTGGTGCGGCGCCTGCAACGTGCGCGGGTGCCGACCGGGCCGGCGACCGGGATCGTGTACGTGGGGCTCTTCGTGCTGGCGACACTGGGTTCGATCTTCGTGCTGCCGGGGGTGGTGGGCGACCTGGTGGGCCTGGGCGGGAATGTGTCGGAGTACGGCGATAACGTGCAGGAACTGGCCAACGATCTACGCGGCGGGCTGGTGGACCTGGGCCTGCCCGAGGAAGAACTGGACGAGGCGCTCAACGACATCGGGGTGAACTTCGCCGATGCCAGCGGGACGATTATCAGCACGATCATCGGGGCGCTGTCGGGGATTGCCAACGCGGTGCTGATCGCGGCGATGACGCTGATGGTGTCCTTCTACATGGTGCTGAACTGGGACAGTGCGCTGCGTCGCTTCGCGGCGTCGCTGCCGGGCAACTGGGGGCCGGCGGTGGAGAGCGCCTCAGCGTTGGCGGAATCGACGTTTTCGGCCTACCTGCGCGGCCAGGTGCTGGGCGGGGTCATCTTCGGGGTGATCGTGGCGATCACGATGCTGGCGGCGGGGCTGGATTACGTGCTGGCAATTTCGACGCTGGCCGGGGTGGCAATGACGATCCCGTTTGTGGGTCTGGTAATCGGGCTGCTGCTGCCGATCGGCGCGACCCTCCTGCAGGACCCGAGCCTTGGGCTGTGGGTGGCGATCCCGTTGGTGGCCGTGCAGCAATTGTTGGACAATGTCGTGATGCCGAAGTTGATGGCGTCGGCCATGGGGATGCACCCGGTGGTGGTGATCGCGTCGATCCTGATCGGGACCACCGCGGCGGGGTTCTGGGGAGCCGTGTTCGGAGTGCCGTTCGGAGCGCTGGTGTTTATTGCGGCCGTGGCGATCTACCGACGCCTGATAAGCGCCGAGGCCCGCCGCGAACTGCGGCCCGGCCCGGCGGCGGGGGACGAAGGCGACGGAGCTTAAGGTGGATGGCTAGAAGATGAAACGCACCGCGGCCGGGGTCGCAAAAGGACTGCAAGTAGCATGAGAACTCTGCTGCGGCTGATGCGCTACCAGGCCGTCTACAAACGGCTGGTCTTCTTCTCGATTGTGTCGCTGGTGGCGTACCTAGCGTTGGAGGGCGCCGCGCCGGCGGCAATCTCAGTGGCAATCAACGAGGGGCTGGCGAAGGACGACGGAGGGGGGGCGCTGGCCGTATTCGCATTGCTGGCGGCGGGGCTGTTCCTAGCGCGGGGGCTGCTGAGCGCGATCTTCAATTTCCTGTGGCAGTACCAGTCGCGGCTGATCGAGCGGAACCTGCGCGATGACTTCTACGCCCACCTGCAACGCCTGTCTTATTCGTTCTACGACCGGGCCGATTCGGGCGACCTGATTTCGCGCGGCATCTCGGACATCGAGGCGGCGCGGATGGCCTCCGGAATGGGGCTGTTTCGGATGGGGGAGATCCTGGGCAAGTACGCGGTGGTGCTGGTGATCATGTTCAGCACGAGCACCCGACTGGCGCTGTGGACCCTGGCCTCGATGCCGCTGATGATCGCGACGACGATCTACTTCAGCCGTGAGTTGCGGCGGCGCTGGGTGCGGGTGCAGGCGCAGCGATCGATCATGACCAGCACGCTGACCGAGGCGCTGACCGGCGCGCGGGTGGTGAAGGCGTTTGCCCAAGAGGAGGCGGAGACGGACCGCTTTGAGCGAACGGTCCGGGATCTCACCCAGTACTTCCTGGACACGATCAAGCAGTATTCATTCTTCCTGCCGATCCTGGTGTTCCTGTCTTCGCTGGGCACGATCGCGCTGATCTGGGTGGGCTTTTCGATGGTGATCGACCAGGAGATCGCGGTCGGCACGGTGGTCCAGTTCAATATCTACGTGGCGATGCTCTTCGGGCCGACCCGGGGGCTGGGAGCGGTGGTGCAGCGGCTACAGAACGGCATCGCGGCCGCCGAACGGGTGTTTGAGACCCTGGATCTGCGGCCGGACGTGGAAGGCCCGGCGGAGCCCGCGCCCCGGGAACCGATGAGCGGGCACATCCGCTTTGAGGGCGTGGACTTTGGCTACGGCCACGGCGAGATGGTGCTGCACGACATTGAGGTGGACATCAAGCCCGGCTCGACGGTGGGGATCATCGGGCCGACCGGCGCCGGCAAGACGACCCTGGTGGGGTTGATCGGGCGCCATTACGACCCTCGCGCCGGACGGGTGACCATCGATGGGCGGGATGTGCGCGAGTACGATCTGGAGTGGCTGCGACGCAATCTGGCGACGGTGCCGCAGGATCCGTACCTGTTCACCAACATGATGGACAAGAACATCGCCTACGCCCGGCCGGAGTCCGGGCGCGCGGAAATCGAGGCGGCGGCGGCGCAGGCCCAGGCGGGGCGGTTTATCGACGCGCTGCCGGAGGGCTATGACACGATCGTGGGTGAACGCGGGGTGGGGCTGTCGGGCGGCCAGCGGCAACGGGTGACAATTTCACGGGCGCTGCTGATGGACGCGCCGATTTTGATAATGGATGACTCGACCTCAAACGTGGATACGGGAACGGAGCGGCTGATCCGGGACGCGATGAAAGAGTCGTTCGAGGGAAGGACGACGATCGTGGTGGGGCAAAGGGTGGGGAGCGTGATGGATGCCGATGAGATTCTGGTGATGGACGAGGGCCGGGTGGTGGAGCGGGGGGTGCACGAGGATCTGGTGGCGGCGGGGAGGCTGTACGCGGAGATTCTGCGGTTGCAGTCTCCGGCCACCGAGGGCGTGGAGGCGGGGGAGTGACGCTGTGATTCATTACCGGCACGACATCGACCGCGCCCGCGCGCCGCTGAGATGGGCGCTGTCGCGGCGGATGCTGGGCTACGTGGCGCGGCGGCGGATGAGGCTGGTGCTGGGTGGGTTGCTATCGCTGGTGGTGGCCGGCGCGACCCTGGCCCAGCCAATCCTGGTGATGGAGGCCATTCGCGGCGGCCTCGGTACCGAGGATTTCGATCTGCTGGCACGGCTAGGCGTGGCCTATCTGCTGGTGTCGCTGGTGGCCAACGCCGCCATGGGCCTGGAAATCTGGCTGCTGTCGGCCGTGGGGCAGGGGGTCCTGTACGACCTGCGCACGGAGCTGTTCCGGAAGTTGCAACGGCTGTCGCTGAACTACTACGACCGCACCAACAGCGGCTCGGTGATCTCGCGCTTCACCAGCGACGTGAACTCGCTGAACGACATCCTGACCGAGGGCCTGGTCAGCACCGTCACCGACCTGGTACTGATCGTGGGCATCTTCGTGGCGATGTTCGTGCAGAGCTGGCAGCTGGGGGTGGTGACGGTGCTGGTGGTGCCGATCCTCCTGCCGGCGGCGGCGATCTTTCGCATCCACGCGGCGCGCTCCTACCGCCGCGTGCGCGCGCTGATGTCGGAGACCAACGCGAACCTGGCGGAGAGCATCATCGGGATGAAAACCACCCAGGCGTTCACCCGCGAGAAGGAGAACGCGCGGCTGTTCGGCACGGTGACCGAGCGGACACTACAGGCCCACCGGCGCTCCCGCATGATCGGGGTGACGATCATCCCGGCAGTGGACCTGCTGCTGGCGCTGGCGGTGGCGCTGGTGCTGTTTGTGGGTGGGCGACTGGTGGGCGTGGACGGGGCAACCCGCATCGAGGTGGTGGCGGTGGTGACGCTGTTCCTGCTGTACCTGCAGCGGCTCTTCCAGCCGGTCCAGGAACTTGGGGCACGGTTCGACCTGTTGCAGGCGGCGATGGCGGCGGCGGAACGTATTTTTCGGATCCTGGACACGAAGGTGGCCGTGACCGACGCCCCCGGGGCCAGAACGCTGGCGCCGGTGGTGGGGCGGGTGCGCTTTGACGATGTGAAGTTCGAGTACCTGCCGGATCAACCGGTGCTGCACGGCATCTCATTCGACCTGGAACCAAGCAAGACGATGGCCCTGGTGGGCGCGACCGGCGCCGGTAAGACGACGATCATCAGCCTGCTGTACCGGTTCTATGACGTGATCGGCGGCGCGGTCGAGGTGGACGGGACCGACGTGCGCAGCGTGACCCAGAAGTCGCTGCGCGCGCAGATGGGGCTGGTGCTGCAGGACCCGTTCCTTTTTAGGGGGACCATCGCCGAGAACATCGCCTACGCCCGCCCCGCCGCGACCCGCGCCCAGATCGAGGAGGCCGCGAAGGTGGTGCATCTGCACGACGCGGTGATGCGGATGGACTTTGGCTATGACACCGCCGTGGCCGAACGCGGCAGCCGGCTATCGGTGGGGCAGCGGCAGCTGGTGTCGTTTGCCCGGGCGCTGCTGGCCGACCCGAAGATTCTGGTGCTGGACGAGGCGACCAGCAGCGTGGATACCCAGACCGAGGCGCTGGTGCAGGACGCGCTGGCGCGCCTGATGGAGAACCGGACTTCGATCGTGATCGCCCACCGGCTGTCGACCGTCCGCAACGCCGACGAGATTCTGGTACTCGAAATGGGGAACGTCATCGAGCGCGGGACCCACTACAACCTGGTCGAGGCCGGCGGGCACTACCAGCGCCTGCACGAACTGGGCTTTTCGCTGTCGGATGAGGATCTGGGCGAGCGTCTGGCGGCGGGGAGCACGAGCTAGGGGCGGTTCGGGGCGGGGCCGGGATGCGGGCCGGTGGGGGTTGATCGGGCGAGACGGTGGTTCGAACTCGGGACATAGAAGGGACGCTCCACCGACGCCGGTCGCCACTCAATTTGTCCCTGGTTTACCAGGTGGGTGCCCGCGGCCGACGCGAACGGCTTGAGGCCGTACCCGCCACCAGCCAAGCTCCCCTAAGAGAAGTGTTGGAACAAGAAAATTTGACGATTATCGAACGCGGTCGAGCGTCCTAGATCAATTATCGCGCAGAACGGGGTAGCTGTGAAGTAGGAGCGGACACGGAAATGGCGTCAGGCCGGGGGAGCGGCCTCGGGCTCGTCGGGCTGCGGGATGAGGTCGAGGCCGAGTTCGGCGAGCTGCTCGGCGTCGATCGGGGAGGGCGCCTGCTGGGCCAGGTCGCGGCCCTCCTGGGTCTTGGGAAAGGCGATGACTTCGCGGATGTTGGCCGTGTCGCGCAGGAGCATGATGAGGCGGTCGATCCCGGTGGCGATGCCGCCGTGGGGCGGGACGCCAAAGTCGAAGGCCCGTAGAAGGCGTCCGAATATCGCCTCGGTCTGGGCTTCGTCATATCCGAGGAGGGCAAAGACCTTGCGCTGGAGGTCAGCGTGGTCGATCCGGATGCTGCCGCCGCCGAGTTCGTGACCGTTGCAGACCAGGTCGTACTGGCGCGAGAGGGCGGCGAGGGGGTCCGTGTCTAGCAGCGGCTCGTCGCCGGGACGGACGCCGCAGAAGGGGTTGTGCGAGAAGGTAAGCCGGTCTTCGCCGGGGACTTCCTCAAGCAGGGGAAAGTCGAGGATCCAGGCGAAGGCCATGACCTCCGGATCGCGCAGGCCGAGGCGCTCGCCCATGTATTCGCGGAGGTTGCCGAGCGTCGCGTTGGCGATGGCGGCGGTGTCGGCGACGATGACCGCCAGGTCGCCTTCCTCGAGATTGAGCGCGGCGACGAGGTTGTTGAAGCGGTCTTCGTCGAAGACGTTCAACAGCGGGCTGCGGAAGCCGTCGGGATTGCGGGCGATCGAGATGAGCCCCTTCGCGTCGTAGCGACGGGCGAATTCGACCAACTCATCGACCTGCTTGCGGGAGTAGCCGGCGCAGCCGGGCAGGACCAGGGCGCGCACGACCCCGCCGGCAGCCAGCGTGGCGTCGAACGCGCGGAAACCGCCGCCGTCGACGACGGCGGCGACGTCGATCAAATGCATATCGAAACGCAGGTCGGGGGCATCGGTGCCGTAGCGGTCGAGAGCCTCGGCGTAGGTGAGTTGCGGGAACGGATCGGCCAGCAGGCGCTTTTCGGACAGCTCGTCGATGATCTGGACGTGGAGCTTTTCGATGAGTGACAGGATGTCTTCCTCATCGATGAAACTCATCTCGATGTCGAGCTGGGTGAACTCGGCGGTGCGGTCGGCGCGCGGGTCCTCGTCACGGAAACAGCGGGCGATCTGGAAGTACTTGTCGAGCCCAGCGATCATGAGTATTTGCTTCATCTGCTGGGGGGACTGGGGGAGTGCATAGAAGTTGCCCGGCTGGAGGCGGCTCGGCACCAGGAAGTCGCGGGCACCCGCGGGATCGCTCTTGATGAGGACCGGGGTTTCGATGTCGAGGAAGCCTTCGGCGTCAAAGAAGTCGCGCATGAGCTTGACGACGCGGTGGCGCAGAATGAGGTTGTCGCGCTGGCCGGGCCGGCGCAGGTCCAGATAGCGATACTGGAGGCGGACGTTCTCGTCGACCGGGGAATCTTCGTTGATGTAGAAGGGCGGAGTCTCGGACGCGGAGATGATCTGGATTTCGTCGACGAGCAACTCGATCGCGCCGGTGGCGAGATCGGCGTTGCTGGTGCCCTCGGGACGGGCACCGACTTCGCCGCGGACCGCAATAACGAACTCGGCCCGCAGGTCGCCGGCGATGGCGTGAGCGGTCGGGGCGCGATCGGGATTGAAGACGACCTGGGTGAGCCCGTAGCGGTCGCGGATGTCAACGAAGATCAGCCCACCGTGATCGCGCCGGCGGTTGACCCAGCCGTTCAGGACGACCTGTTCGGCGATGTGGTCGGGGCGGAGCTGGTCGCAGGTGTGGGTGCGTTTCATTTGCATGTCATGGTCCCGGTAGGTGTGGAACAGGGAAAGCGCCCGGGCGCGTCCGGGAGTGCCGGGCAGCGGGCGGGGTAATGCTAGCCGCCATCGAGTTCGGCGGCGAGCTTGGCCAGGCAGAACTCGCGAAAGTCGCGGAACCGGGCGCCGGGCTCCATGGCCGGCTCGCGGGCCTCGAGTTCGCTGAGGGCGGCGTCGCCGGCCGTGAGCAGGAGACGGACCTTGTAGAGCGCGTAGGCGTACTCCGGATGGTGCTCGCGGAAATAGGCGAAGGTGGAGCCAGAGGTGCGCTCAAAGCGGGCGGTGACGCCGGGATCGCGCAGCAGGCGGGCGATGTCCCGCAAAGGGCGGGTCCAGCCGCGGCCGAGGCGGTAATCGAGCCGGTCGAGGAGCAGGCCGTATTCGCCGAGGATGGCGCGGATGCGAGCGGCGAGCTCGTCGTAGGAAAGGACGTTGATATCGGTCTGGGGACGGCCGATCTCTTCTGCGAGGGCGTCCCAATCGACCGCGATCTCGGGATAGAGGGTCTGGAACTCCAGCTTGAACTGGGCGGTGACGATGGGATTGGAGCCCATGTAGGCGAGGAAGCGGACCTCGCTGTCGTCGTCCGCGTCAGGCTGGTGGACGACCCAGGCGACGCGCACCTGGCGGGTGCGGCCGTTGGGCATTTCGCGTTCTTCGGAGCGCCAGCGGATGTGGACGGGCACGGGCCGAAGAACCTCCTGCGGCGGGTCCGGGGCCGGACGGCCTAGCCGGGCGCCTCACCGCCACCGGCGCCAGGGCCAGGGATGAGGATTACGGCGAACGAGTTGTTGCCTTCACGCACGATGGGTCGCTCGACGACCGCCAGGGTGTCGAGGCGCTCGACGACGTTGTTGAGCAGTTGGGCGGCCAGTTCCGGATAGATGCGCTCGCGGCCGCGCATGCGGACTGTGGCCTTGACCTTCGCGCCAGCCCTGAGGAACTTGGCCATGCGGTTGACCTTGGTTTCGACATCATGGGTGTCGGTGCGCGGGCGGAAGCGGATTTCTTTTACGTCGCCGGCGCGCTGATGCTTGCGGCCTTCGCGCTCTTTGCGGTTCTGCTCATACTTGAATTTGCCGTAGTCAAGCAGCTTGGCGACCGGAGGTCGCTGGTTGGGGGAGACTTCGACGAGGTCTAGGCCACGTTCGTGGGCAAGGCGCATGGCCTCATGGGTGTCTACTACCCCGAGGGCGGTGTTGGTTTCGTCGATCAGCATGACCTGACGGATGTGGATGCGCCCGTTCACTCGTAGTTCGCGAGAATCTTTGCTTATGGATCGATCTCCTCGGGATGACGATGTCTGACGGAACGAAAAGACGCCAGGGCCTCCGCCGGCGCGGGAGCGGCCAACCCACCCCCAACGACGACGGCGCCGTTGCCGTCTCGATTGCAGACTATCAGACCCTGTCAAAGGGGATGCGCCACCGGGAAGAGGCGGAGCCGGGTATACTCGCGCTACAGCGGCCCGGGGAGGCGCAACCCAATAGTTGGGTTGGCCGCGGATTCATGTCTCTGGAAGAGCGTAGAGGCCCGCATTTGAAAGTCGCCCAAGCCAGCCTAGCGAATGGTCTTCCACGTACCGCCAGTCCGCGGCTGAGCGTGGCCGGCGGCCGGGAGCCGCGTGACGACCTGGGCCAGGTGATATTGCTGCTGGAGGGCGGGACCGAGCGGCTCTGTGGAGCCTTCCTGGATACGGCCCGGCGGGCGTACTACGCGCCCGAAACGACGAGCCCGATTTCCGGTCTGATGCGCAGTATGCGGGTGGGCTCAAGCGCAGCGGCCAACGCCGCCAGATCCGACGAGGAGCATCTGGACATCGGCGCGACTGGGCTGGTGATTCGCGGCGATGAGCTGTACATCGCCCAGCTGCTGCCGACCCAGGTATACATCTTCCGCGACAACGAACTGAACGCGCTGCCCGACGACACGGCGGCGCCGGTCGGCGAGCCGGGCGGGCTGCCCTTCGACAAAGACATCGAGCTGTTTCGGGCGACGCTGGAGGTGGGCGACAGCATCGCGATTACCTCGTCGGTGATCGCGCGGACCGTGCGGCAGCGCGAGGTGCGCGGGTTGATCGCGCGCTACGACATGGAGAGCTGCGTGAACCAGTTGAGTTCGCTGGCGGCGCAGCGGGGGGTGGTGGACGGGGATATCTTGCTGCTGCACCCGGTGGGGGCGGCGGCCGGCGATGAAGAACTCGAACCCGAGCTCGCCGCGCTGCCCGAATCAGAGTTGGAACCGGCCATGCCAATGACGGCCGAGGCCCCGGCGCGGTCCCGGCCGGGGCGCGAGCCGGACTGGTCGTCGCCCGGCCTGGAGGCCACCGTGACGGTGCAGGATCGAGCCCGGCGGGGGGCGGGACGCACGCTCCTAGACGGACTGATCGCGATTCCGCTGATGATCCTGCTGCTGCCGGCCATGGCAGTGCGGGGGCTGATTCAGATGCTGCGCGGCGACGGGGCCGCGGCGGACCGGATGCGGGAAATCGATGCGGAGCCGCCGAAGACGGAGTACGAACGGCGCCGCGAGGCGATCGCCGCCGGGCCGGCGGACCTGGAGGGCCTGAATCGACAGATTTTGAATCCGTCGGGCGACGTGATTCCCCGGTCCTGGCCGGACGCGCCGAGCCAGCGACGCGGGGGCCTGTTCGGCGGTATCTGGCGGATGTCGGGTAATGACGATGAACCGCTGATGCGCGGCCGGCGCAGCGGCGGCGGGCCGGGGCCGGGCTCGCTGATCCTGATGTTCTCGATCGTGGTCGTGATCGCGATGTTCGTGGTGTTGTTTATCCGCCGCGAGGAGGCCCCGGCGGATGAGACGGCGGTGGCGACCGCGACCGCGACGCCGGCGGCCGAGAGCCAGGCGACGACGGAAAAGGGGCAGGCGAACGCGGCCGAGAGCTTTGCGCGGGCGAAGGCCTTCTACGACGCAGCGCTGCGCGAGGAGGACGATGCGCCGGCGAAGGAAGCGCTGCGCGACGCGACCGACGCGGCGAACCTGGCCGGACGGCAGGGCTATGCGGCCAGCGAAGTGAACCGACTGCTGGCCCAGATCGACGATGAGCGCGACCTGCTGAACAAAGTCACCCGGGTGGCGACCAGCGCGACGATCACCGAATTCGCCGAAGCCGGGCCGGGGCACGCGATCGAGCAACTGGAGGTGTACCAGGACCGGCAGTACGTGATCGACGCCGTGAACGGTCAGGTGATGGAGTTCACCGACCCGAAGCAGGGGCAGACGGTGCTGCGAGTCGGCGAGCAAGTGGGGCAGGTGGGGGTGGCGGACATCGTGGCGGTGGTGGCGCGAGACCTGAGCCTGCTGGTGATCGACAGCCAGTTCAACGTGTTCAGCGTAGTGCCGGATCAACGGCCGCAGCACCTGCGGATCGTGGGCACCGACCAGTGGAAAGCGCCGGCGGCCTTCGACAATTTCCAGAACAATCTCTACGTACTGGACCCGGTAGCGAATCGCATCCACAAGTACATCCCGACGCCGGGTGGGTATGAGGTGGAGCCGACCGACTTCTTCGATCCGACGGAAGAGGTGGATATCAGCACGGCGGTGGACATGGCCATCGATGGGGATGTGTACGTGCTGTTGGCCGACAACAGCATTTTGAAATATCGCGGCGGCCAGCAGATGCGATTCCAGATAGTGGGGGAGGACCGGCCGATCCAGGTGGCGACGAGGATCTTCACGACGGCGGATTCGGATTCGCTGTTCGTGGTGGATGAGGGGAACCGGCGGCTGATCGAAGTGGATACGCGGGACGGCAATGAGGGGGTGTTCCTGCGGCAGTTCCTGTTCCGGGGCGCGGATGACTTTTTCGCGGAGGTGCGAGGAATCTGGGTGCAGGAGGCGGAGGGGCGGTTGCTGGTACTGGGGGCGGATTCACTGCGGCAGTTTGTGTTGCCGCGGCTGCCGGACGAGTAGGACTCGCGGGCTCGGCCTGACCGGGCAGTGGGCGGATGGGCGCGGCGCCGAAGGCTGCTCGGGTTCTCGCCGGATTCATCACCGCGCCGCAGGCCCACCCTCACATCCCCCGCGAGCGCGCGGGATTCAAGAAACCAGCCGGAGGAGCGGGTAGCGGGAATCGAACCCGCATTTCAACCTTGGGAAGGTCGCGTTCTGCCACTGAACCATACCCGCCGATGGGGTGACGGTAACGATGCAACTGGCATAATGTCAACGGAAGGGAACCAGGTACGAACGCGCGGTGTAGATGGGGCCGAATTGCGGGGGCGAGCTACGCGCGGCCGGGGATTGTTACT
>JASLPR010000033.1 GCA_030744875.1 Chloroflexota bacterium | reverse complement strand
ATCGCCCGGGCGCTGGCCGCCTGGCGAAAGTCCAGCTTCAGCGCCAGGGCGGACCCACCGTCGGCATTGATCTCGGCCGCCAGCGCCTCACAGCCTTCGAAGCTGTTGTAGGCGCTTATCACCACCGTCGCGCCCTCGGCGACCACCAGCGAGCGTGCCCGCGACCAGTATTCGTCGGCGTAGCCGTAGGGCGATGCGTCCTTGGCGAAGGCCGCGTTGGCGATGGGCCGCTTGGCAACCACCCCCATCTCGGCCGCCTGCGCCGCCGGGATCACCTTGTCCAGGCCGCTCTGATCGACCACGTTGCAGGAGGTTTGCAGCACCTCGAAAACCCCCATCTCGATGGCCGCCAGGGCGTTGTCGCCGTCGCCGCTGTAGCCTACGTGGCGAGTCTTGCCGGCGTCGCAACTGTGCAGCAGGACGATGTCCAGGTAGTCGGTCTTGAGATCGCGCAGCGAGCCGTCGATGGCCGCCGTGATCGACTCCCGCGACCAGGTCGGCCCGGAGCCGCCGCCGCCGTCGGTGGGCATCTTGCTCTCCAGGAAGAACTCCTTGCGCCGGCCGGCGATCGCCTTGCCGATCATGCGCTCGCTCTCCAGGTAGCCGGAGGCGGTGTCGATGAAGTTGATCCCGCTGTCGAGCAGGCCGTTGAGCAGATCGTTGGCCTGCTCCTGGGTGGCATGGTCCAGTCCGATTCGGACGCCGCCGAATCCCAGCCGCGTCACTTCGATTCCGGTTTTCCCCAGCGTTCGCTTTTCCATCAGGTCCCGCCTGTGGCTACATCCTCTGCGCGAAATCAGGCGGCTCGTACCCGGGCAGGTCTTCCAGCGGCAGCGTGTTGCCCTCGATGGGCCAGGCAGCGCCGGTCGGCGCCGCCCACTGAACTGCGTTCTTGATGACCGTCTGCACCTCGTCCTGGAAATAGATCGGGAAGGTCTCGTGGCCGGGGCTGAAGTAGAAGATGCGCCCCAGCGAGCGCCGGTAGCAGCAGCCGCTGCGGAACACGTCGCCGCCCTGGAACCAGCTGGTGAAGATCAACTCGTCGGGCGCCGGGATATCGAAGCGCTCGCCATACATCTCGCTCTCCGGCACCTCGAAGTACGAACCGAGCCCACGGGCGATCGGGTGCCCCGGTTCGAGCACCCAGACGCGCTCGCGCTCGGAAGCCTCGCGCCAGCGCAGCATGCAGTCGGTGCCCATCAGCCGACGGAATATCTTGGACAGGTGCGCCGAGTGCAGGCAGATCAGGCCCATGCCGTTGATCACCCGATGCTGCACCCGCTCGACGATCTCGTCGTCGACCTCGTCGTGGTGCAGGTGCCCCCACCAGGTCAGGACGTCGGTGTTGTCGAGGACTTCCCGGGTCAGGCCGTGTTCGGGCTCGTCCAGGGTGGCCGTGCGGGTCTCGACGCCGTCCTGCTCGCCCAGGAAGCCAGCAATGACGTTGTGGATGCCGTCGGGATAGACGGCCTTGACGTCGTCGTCGCGTTCGTGGCGGAACTCGTTCCAGACGGTCACTCGGATCGCGTCGCTCATCGGGGGCCTTCTTCCGAGGCATTTGGCCGGGCGGGCGCCAACGGGGCCCGGCAGTATCCCGCAGTTCGCGGCTCGCCGCCAAGCCGGGCCGTCAGTCGGGCCCGGGGAACTCCAGGTGGTTCAGCAGCGATTCGTCGGCGCGGAGCCGGTCCAGGAGCGCGGACTTCGCGGAGCCGCGACGGGCGCGGTCGCCCGAGCGCTCGCCGGATTCGGCGGCCCGGCGGTCGAGATCGGCCATTTCTTCGAGCAGGCGCTCGACGTCGGCCCGGTCCGCAGGCCGGCGTGTCGCCCGCCGGTACCCGCCGCGCGCGATGGCGAGCGCCAGCAGCAGGCTGAACAGGAGCATTCCGGCCCCGCCCCAGGCACCAGCCGGGACCCGGCCGATAGCGGCCAGCAGGCCGACGCTGGCGGTGTCGCGCAGCCACACCGTGGTCGCGCCGGACGCCGCCGGACCCACTCGCCACGATTCGAGCGTCATGCCCTGGAACGGCACCACTTCTTCAACCTGCACCGTCACGCCGGTGATGGTCAGGTCGCCGGCCTGCGCCAGCACAATCGTCGCCTCGCCGGGCGGGCCGGCCGCCAGCGTCATTTCGCTGCCGCCCGGGTCCCAGGCGAACATGTAGGAGTAGGTGAACTCGTTCGTGCCAGGGGTCAGGGTCAGTGCGGCGGCGAATCCGGCGTCGGTATCGGACAGTTCCGCGGCTTCAAAGCCGCCGAGCGGGCGGAAATCAAAGAAACCGGCGGGCATCGCGAAATCGAGCGCCGTCGGGGTGTAGGCGCGGTCGCCGGGGAGTTCCAGCGTCAACAGGTGCAGAGCGCCCAGCGAGCGGTTGCCGCCGGGAGTCAGGACCACGGAGTGCTGCACCGCCCGCAGACCGGGATCGGCGGCGGCCGGGTCGTAGACACCAAGGGTCGCTTCGATGACCGGCGAAGCGCCGAACGTGATGACTTCGCCGGCGAAGACACCGCCACCGTGGACCGCCAGCAGCCGGTAGGCCCACTCTGGGCCGGTGTCCAGGGCTGCGAAGACGAACGTACCGTCCGGCGCGGCGCCGGCGGTGTCTTCGCGGTCGAAGGTTCCGTCGCGGAAGATCCGCAGCGTGATGGTCGCACCGGCCTCGACGGCGCCGTCGGGAGTCAGGTTTTCGAGGCGGCCGTTGATGACGCCGTCGCCGGCTGCGCCAGCGGTAGCCGGCAGCGCCAGCAGCAGCGCGAACGCCAGCAGCGCTATTCGGATTCGGGCCATGTCACTCCGCCGTCGAGACTGCGATAGACCCGTCCCCGGGCATCGACCACCGTGATGGCCGCCGGTTCCCCGACAGCGACGTCGAGGGCGGCGATATCGCCCGTCAGAGCCAGCGCCCGCCACGAACCACCGGCGTTAATACTCTTGAACAGGCCCAGGTCGGTGGCGACGTACAGCGCCCCGCGATAGCGCCGTCCGGAGGGATCTTCATAAGTGTCGCCGCTGTCCGGGTCGTAGCTGATGTCGTGAATTCGCATCGTGGGTAGCGCGCCGCTGACGAAGCCGTTGGCCCCGGCCCAACCGTCGCTGCCGTCGCCGGCCAGCAGGCCTTGGTCCAGCGTGGCCACGAAGAAGAGGCCCTGGTCACGCATGACCGCGACGGCGGTGGTGGTGGACGGGGCGGTTTCGGGGAGCCGTCGCCAGGTTTCGCCGCCGTCATCACTGGCAAACATGCCGCCGCCCCGGTCGATGCCGATGGCCCGCCACGGCGCGACCGGATCGGTGGCCAGGGCGAGCATGGGTGCGGTCATCCCGGCGTCGGCGGTGTCGATGGTGACGACTCCTCCCGGACCGGTCTTGACCATGCCGTCGCCGGCGACCAGAAAGCCGTCGGCGGTGGCAGCTGCCGCAGTTATGTCAACCGGTATCGCGCTGTCGGTCCAGGTCCGGCCGGCGTCGTCGCTACGCAGCAGGCCGCCGGAATGCAGCAGAATCAGTTCCGCCGAGGATGCTCGCGAAGAAGCCACCGCCCGGTAGTCGGTCAGCGCCAGTTCGGCCACCGGGCTCTGTCGGGCGCCGGAGTTCGAGATCACGACCAGCGCCGCCAGCGCGCCGACGAAGACGACGATGGCGGTGATGGCACCGGCCAGCCAGACGCGCCCGCGACTGCCTCCGGCAGCTTCTTGTTCGGGTGTTGCCGCCAGGGCAGCGGCCACCGGCGCAGAACCGGCAAGGACGGCGACGCGACGTTCGATGGCGGCGTCCAGGCGCGCTTCGCGTTGCTCGGCGGCGGCCAGCGCTCCGGCAGCCTCGTAGCTGATGTCGGCGCGTTGCCCGGCAAAGTCCTCGGGGGCGATGGCGCCTTCGAGAAGGTCCTGCTCCAATACTCCGATGCTCGCGGTGGCCTCGGTGACCGGGTCCCGCCCGGGCGGCCCTTCGGGCAACAAGTCGGTGTCTTCCGGGGTGCGCAGCAGCGGCTCGGCGGCCCAGGCGATGGCCGCGAACGCCGCCCCGAGCAGGCCGACCGCCAACAGGACGGTCATTGGTCGTCCCGGCGTTCGGCGAGATCGGCATCGAGCCGGGCGATGTAGTCATCGAGCCCGGCGTCGGCCGGCGCCGACCGGGCGCGGCGCAGGAACATCGTCGCGGCCAGCGAAAGGCCGATGGCCAGGATGACCAGCGGCCCAAGCCAGACCGCCAGTTGGATGCCGGTCTTCGGCGGGTCCAGTTGGACTCCCTCACCGTAGCGCTCGACGACGAAAGCGATGATGGCCTCGCGGTCCTCGCCGGCCGCGAGCTTCTCCAGGATCAACGCCCGAATCTGCTGCGCCAGCGGGGCGTTGGAATCCTTGATGCTCTGCCCGGCGCAGACCGGGCAGGCCAGTTCCTCGCTGATGTTCCACATCTCGTTTTCATACTCGTCGGCGGCCAGCAACAAGGGCGTCGCCAGCACCAGCAGCAACGCCACCAGGAGCGCCCTTGAGAACTTCATGCGGTGACCTCCCCCGGAGCCAGCGCCCGGACCGCGCACCGTGGCTCCCGGCCAGGTCAGCACCAGGACGCCGGCGAAGAAGACCACCGCGCCGATCCAGAGATAGCCGACCAGCGGATTCACGATCACCCGCAGCGTCGCGCTGGCGCCGTCTTCGTCCCAGGCGGTCAGCAGCAGGTAGAGGTCGTCCAGCGCCGGCGGCGCGGTGTCGATACCGATTCGCGAGATAGGCTGGCTTTCCCAGCCGCGATGCACCTGGCGGCCGGGCGCGATGGTGACCACCGTGCCATCGGGCCGCACGACCGTGATTATCGCTTCGATCAGGCTCACATCAGGCGCCGCGGCGAGCCGCAATTCGGTGAAGGTGAGCTCGTAGCCGGCCACGGCCACCGGCTGGTCTTTGACCAGCACCGCCGATTGCTCGCTCTTGAAGAAGCCGGTGCCGATGATGGCGAAGGCACTCAGGGTCATGCCCAGGTGGACTATGTAGCCGCCGTAGCGCCGCCGGTTGGCCCCAATGACGGTCTGCACGGCCAGGCCCACGCCGACTCCGGCGTGGCGGGCGTAGGCGCGGACGCCGCGCCCGAATTCGAAGACCACCGCGACCAGTACGAAGGCGGCTGCCCCGAAGGCCAGCACCGCCAAGGCCTGGCGCATGCCCAGTGCCGCCAGCAGCGCGCTGACCAGTACTCCAGTGGCGAGCGGGGCCGCCAGGCGGCGCAGCGCCAGCCGCGCCCGGGTCCGCCCCCAGGAGAGCAACGGACCAAGCCCGATAAGCGCCAGCAGCGCCAACATCAGCGGGCCATTGACCTGGTTGTAGAACGGCGCGCCGACCGCGACCTTCGTGCCGCGGATGATCTCCGACACGATCGGGAAGATGGTGCCCCAGAAGGTGGCCGCGGCGATCGAGACCAGCAGCAGGTTGTTGACCAGGAAGCCGGCCTCACGGGAGGTGATCGATTCGATCCGCCCGTCGGCGCGCAACAACGGCCGGCGATACAGCACCAGCGAGGCGGCGGAGATGGTGAGCAGGCCCAGGAACCCGAAGAAGAACGGGCCGATCAACGAGGTGGCGAAGGAGTGCACCGAGGTCAGAACGCCGCTGCGGACGACGAAGGTGCCGAAGATCGAAAGCACGAAGGTCGAAAGGGCCAGGATGACGTTCCAGGTCTTGAGCAGGCCGCGGCGTTCCTGGACGACCGCCGAGTGCAGGTAGGCGGTGGCCAGCAACCAGGGAACCAGGGCGACATTCTCCACCGGGTCCCAGCCCCAGTAGCCGCCCCAGCCGAGAACCCGGTAGGCCCACCAGGCGCCGACGATCAAGCCCGCGCCCTGGAACGACCAAGCCAGCAACATCCAGCCGCGGGTGGCGCGCAGCCAAGTGCGATCGACGCGCCCGCGCAGTAGCGCCGCGAACGCCAGCGCGAAGGGGATCGCGAAACTGACGTAGCCGGCGGTCAGCACCGGCGGGTGGGTCTGCATGGCGGTGTCCCAGAGCAGCGGATTCAGCCCGCGGCCGTCGGCCGGGACGACCGCCACCTCCTCGAAGGGCGAACTGACGAACACCAGCAGGCCCAGGAAGAAGGTAAGCAACAGGGCGAGGACGGCGGTCATGGCCGGGGCCAGATCGGGGGCGGTGCGCGGCACCCGCCAGGCGGCCACGGCGCCCAGTGTGGACAGCATCCAGGCCCAGGTGAGCAGCGAGCCCGACTGGCCGCCCCAGATGGCGGCGGCGGTGAGCCCGGCGGGCATGGCGAGGCTGGAGTTCTCGGCGACAAAGGCAATCGCGAAGTCGTGGGTGACGAAGGCGGTCAGCAGGATCAGCAAAGCGATGGCGGTCAGAAGCGCAGCGCCGGTGAGGGCGTTGCGGGCGCTCAGCGTCAGGGCAACCGCCCCGCGCCGCAGGCCCAGCGCCCCGCTCAGCGTCGCGTAGACCGCCGCGCCCAGAGCCAGCCCCAGTGCGATCCGGCCCAGGTCGGCGAGGTCAATCACTACGGCGCGGTTCGGGTGGAGTCATGCCTGTGGCGGCCCGGACAAATGGCCCCAGCTACTCGTCGCCGGAGAGTTCCGCCGCGGCGACTGAGGATCCCCCCGCGCCGCTGAGTTCGCGCAATTCGCGCTCCACCGAGCGCAGCCGGGTGACGGCGTAGACGAGATAACTGAACACGCCGGCCCAGACGATCCCGTAACCGATGAGGAGCATGACGAGACCTTCGTCCGGATTCACGCTTCCATCTCCATCTCCCTCTTCATGGCGGCCATTCGTAAGTCCTCAACCGAATCTGAAAGACGCTCCAACCTTGCCTGTAGCCGGATCAGTACGCCAAACAGTAGGAGAAACGCGAAGGCGCTGACAATTAACGTCTGCAGCATCGGGGGCTCGAGACCACCGCTGCCGCCAGAGATCAGAGTAGACGGGGGATGCAGGGTGCGCCACCAGTAGACCGAGAGGTAGTTGATGGGCACGATGACCGCGCCGGCGATACCCACGACGGCGGCGACGCGGCGTTTGCGCTCGCGCTCATCGATGTAGCCGCGCAGCATCAGGTAGCCGACGTAGATGAACCAGAGCACAAGCGTCGTCGTCAAGCGTGGATCCCAGGTCCAGCAGGCGCCCCAAATGCCGGTTCCCCAGATGCAGCCGGTAGCCAACACGATCGTCGTGAAGACAACTCCGATCAGCGCTGAAGCACGAGCTATTCGATCCCAAAGCACGTTGCGTCGCGCCAGGTACATGCCGCCCCCAATGGCAACGATGATGAACGCGATGTAGCTGATCAGAGCGGTAGAGACATGGGCGTAGAAGACCCTCTGCAAGTTGCCCTGTACCCGATGCTCCGGCGCGTACCCGAAGATCATGTACTGCGACGCGCCGATGGCCAGCAGGGTCAGCGCCAGCACCGCCTTCATGGCCGTACTCAACGGAGTGGCGAACGGGCGGTATTGATGGGTTCAGTCCTCAAAGATGAAATCGACCAATAGCATCGACAAACTTAGCAGAATCGCACAGTAGGCCAGCACCAACCCCAGCCACGGCGGATCGCCGGAATCGGCGGTGACGGCAAGCGTATCCAGGCTGACGGCGACGCCGCCGATCATGATCGGTAGGATCACCGGCAACATCAGCACCGGGGCCAGCAGCTCGCGGGCGCGGGTGTTGGTGAGCAGCGCGCCGTAGAGGGTGGCGACGGTGGCTAGGGCGGTGGCGGCGACGAGCACGATGGCGACCATGCCGAGCCCGGCGAAGGGGACCCGGAAGAAGCCCGAGGTCACCGCCGCGACGATCAGGCCGACCAACCCGATGGAAACGAAGTTGACCACCCATTTGCCGCCGAAGACGGCCGCGCGGCTGATCGGAGCGAGCAGTTGCATCTGCAATGTGCCGCGGTCGTGTTCGACCGCAAAGCCACGGACCGCGCCCAGGATGGTGGCAAAGATCAGGCTGGCCCAGAACGAACCGCTGGCCACCGCGGCGGCGTCTTCGGGGGGGATGATGAACGCCATGCTGAAGCCCATCAGCATCAGTACGCCGAGCACGACCATCGCCGGGATGAATTCGCGGCTGCGCAACTCGGCGCGGAATTCGCGGGCCACCAGCGTGCGCCAGGCGGCCAGCGGGCCCGGCCGGTGGCGGGCCAAGCTGTCCATCGGCGGCGGTTGGGTTGATTCCTCGGGAATCGGGGTCTTGGCGGCGACCGCATTGGCGATCATCTCGCGCAGCGGCGGCCGGCCGGGCTCGTCCAGGCGGGCGTCCAGAAGCAACCGGCCGCGCTGCAGCAGCAGGACCCGATCGGCCAGGCGCTCGGCGTGATCGGTGTCGTGGGTGGCGATCAGGAGGACCGCGTTGGCCTTGCGCTCCAGGAGCAGCGCATCGACCGCCTCCCGAGACCTGCCGTCCAGCGCGTTGTAGGGCTCGTCCAGCAGAATGACTGCCGGGTCGGTGGCCAGGGCCAGCGCCAACTCGAGGCGCTGGCGCATCCCCCGGGACAGCTCCCGGGCGCGCCGCGAGCGGAACCGCCACAGCTCCACGCCCCGCAGGGCGGACTTGATCCGGGCGTCAGCCGGGCCGATTCCGTTGAGCGTCGCCGCGAAGCGCACGTTTTCGAGCACGGTCAGTTCGTCGTAGCTGCTGACCCGGTGGCCGACGTACGCGACGCCGGCCCGCGAGACCGGGTCGCTGTGGGTGACCGGCCGGCCGGCGGTGAGCACTACACCGGAACCGGGCCGCAGCAGGCCGCTCATGGCACGTAGCAGGGTGGTCTTGCCGGCGCCGTTGTCACCGAGCAGAACGACGATCTCGCCGCGCCGCAACTCAAACGAGATGCCGGCCAGCGCCTCGGTTGCGCCGAGGCGGCGGCGCAACCCGTTTACCCGGACGATGGGCCTGGTCACGACGCCCGCCCCCGCGGACTCCGCCACCGCCACTCCCCGCTCAGTCCCCGTCGGCGAACGAATCCACCGACTCGAAGTCCGCCCCGTGCTGCACCAGCAGGTGGCGCGCCTGCAGGATGCCTTCGGCGTCCAGGCTGCCTTCGACGATTACGTCCTGGTAGCGGTCTTCGGTGGAATAGCCGAGCAGGTCGGGCGGGGTGCTTTCATAGACGACCGGGATGCGCTGCACGCCGTCGGTCAGATCGAAGTTGATCCAGAGGCGGGTCTCGTCCTGCAAAATCGATCCATCGGCCACGGTGCCCTGCACGCGGATGCTGCGCCCTTCGACGGCGCTGGAATCGCCGAGCACCTCGCCGACGGTGTAGTAGTAGACCGAGGCGTCCTGGGTGGCGGCATAAATCAGGTAGGCGACGGCGACGACCATGACCAGGCCCAGCACCAGCAGGCGGCGCGAGACTCCGCGACGCGGGGCCGTTGCGAGGCTTTGTTCGGTCATTGGGGGCGGGTTCCTGATACGTGGTTGGTCGGGCGCGCCCGATTATACGGTCGCCGAGTCGGGCTAGCTCGCCAGTAGGGCCGCCTCAACGATCCGCTGCAGGACAATCGCCAGCAGATAGGCGAGGGCGCCGAGCGCGACGGCCAGGCCAGCCTTGCTGCGCAGCCACGCAGGCAGCAGCCCGACGAGGGGGCCCGCGGAGAGCCCGGTGAACAGCTCGCCGCGCTTCCAGACCAGCGTGAAGGCGGCGGCGCTGAGCAGGATCTTGGCCGCCAGCACCACGATATAGGCGGCGCCGATCTCAGGTTCGGAGAGCCGTTGCAGGGTCATGATGCCGCCGGTGAGCACGAAGACGCCGATGCCGCCGCCGAGGACGCGCCCGGCCTGCCGGTTCATCCAGGCGGCGACGCCGGTTTCGTGGCCCGCTTCGCGGAGTCGCCGGGCCGCCGGTACGATCACCAGCAGGTAGACCAGCCCGCCACCGACCCAGAGCGTGGCGGCGAGGGCGTGGGCCCAGCGGTTGGCGATGAGCAGTACGGCCCAGACGCCGACGTCCATCACGGGGGCGGTTCGCTCAGCAAGGGCCGCGCCAGCGCCCCCAGACGCTCGGCGGTAAGCGGCCCGATCCAGTGCTTCACCAGCACGCCCCTACGAGCGACAAAGAAGGTCTCGGGAATGCCAGCGACACCGTATTCGATGGCCGTCGCGCCGGTGGTGTCGGGGGCGTTAGCGTAGGTGACGTCGAACTTGGCGATGAAGTCGAGCGCGGCCGCGGTCTCGTCCCAGAGGTCGACGCCGACCAGGGTGAGGCCCTCGCGGGCCAGGTCGCGGTGGGCGGCCTCCAGGTGGGCGGCCTCCAGCCGGCAGGGGCCGCACCAGGAGGCCCAGAAGTTGATCACCACGACCTCGCCGCGGTGATCGGAAAGGTGGAAGTCGAGGCCGTCGAATGTGGTCAGGCGGAAGTCGGGGGCGGGACGGGGGCGGATTTCGGCCAGGCGGCTGTCGCTGTTGACCCCGGGCGCGCCGGCGCCGTTGCGGCCCAGGCGGGTGCCCAACACAGCCAACACAGCGGCGATGGGGGCGAGCCCGAGCCCGGTGAGGATCAGCCGTCGCGCGCGCCCGGTTGGCGGCGCGGCGACCGGGGTGGCCGGCCCGGCGTCGGATTTCAATGGCAAGCCTTCGGGGTGGGGCCGGCGTCGGGCCGGATTCCGTTGCTGATCGCCAAGCATAGCAAAGCACCGGTAGGCTACCCGGGGTGGGGTCATCTGGCGGCGGCTGCCGTCGACCTGCGATAATCGACGACTACCCCCCAGTAATCGAGGCCAGATTTGACCGACGCAGAGACCCCTGACGCCCCCGAAACCGACGCCGTCGCCGAAGCCCTGCCAGCCGGCGACGCCGAGATCCTGCCGGTGCTGCCGGTCCGCGCGACCGTGTTGTTCCCGGTACCGGAGGTGATGACCCCGCTGCTGGTGGCGCGCCCCGGGTCGGTGGCGGCCATCGAGTCGGCCCTGGCCGGCAACCGCCGCATGATCGTGCTCGCCCAGCAGGATCCGGAAAAAGAGGATGTGACCGCCGACGATCTCTACACAGTCGGCACACTGGCCAACCTGGACCGCATGCTGAAGCTGCCCGACGGCACCACCAGCGTGCTGGTGGAAGGCCTGCGGCGGGTGATGGTGGACGAGATCCTGCAGGAGCAGCCGTTCATTGTGGGCCGGGGAAGGCCGCTGTCCGATTTCGAGGACACCTCGAAGGAAGCCAAGGACCTGGCGGCGGATGTGTTGCAGCTGTTCCAACGGGTGGTGGATCTCAGCGACGCCATCGCCCACGACGTCTACGTGCGGGCGATGAACGCCGAGAACCCGGGGGTGCTGGCGGATACGGTGGCCAACGGGCTGCCGGTGCCGTTCGTGCGGATACAGGAGTTGCTGGAGATTGAGCAGACGGTGGTGCGCCTGGGAAGGCTCCATTCGCTGCTCTCGGACGAGATCGAGATCCTGGAACGCCAGCACAGCCTCGAGGAAGAGATCGACGGGCAGATCGAGTCGGCCCAGCACGACTTTATCCTGCGCGAGCAGATGCAGGCGATCACCGAGGAGCTGGGCGATTCGGACGCCGCGACCCGCGATATCCAGGAGTTCCAGGAGGTCCTGGAGGCGAGGCGCTACCCGGAGTACGTGCAGGAGCGAATCGAGCGCGAACTGGGACGGCTCAACTCGATGCCGATGGGCTCGCCGGAGATCAACGTGATCCGCAACTACGTCGAGTGGCTGCTGGAGGTGCCCTGGTACAAGCGCACCCGCGACCGGCTCTCGATCAAGGACGCGGAGGTCGTGCTCGGGGAAAGTCATTTCGGGCTGGAGAAGGCCAAGGACCGCATCCTGGAGTACCTGGCGGTGCGCAAGCTGGCGCGGCGGATGCGCAGCCCGATCCTTTGCTTCGTCGGACCGCCGGGCGTGGGCAAGACCAGCCTGGGCAAGGCGATCGCCGAGGCGATGGGGCGCCGGTTCGAGCGCATTTCGCTGGGCGGCGTACGTGACGAAGCGGAAATCCGCGGGCACCGGCGGACCTACATCGGCTCACTGCCGGGAAGGATCATCCAGACGATGCGCCGCACCGGCACCGTGAACCCGGTGTTCATGCTGGATGAGATCGACAAGCTGGGACTGGATTTCCGCGGCGACCCGACCACGGCGCTGCTGGAGGTGCTGGACCCAGAGCAGAACCACGCCTTCTCGGACCACTACATAGAGATTCCCTTCAACCTTTCGCGGACCCTGTTTATCGCTACCGCCAACACGCTGACCAACCTGCCGGCGGCGCTGGTAGACCGGATGGAGGTCATCGAAATCGCCGGCTACACTGACGACGAGAAGCTGGAGATCGCGCGGCGCTTCCTGATGCCCGAGCAGAACGAGCAGCACGGCCTCGAATCGGAGCACGTGACGCTGACCGAGGGTGCCTACCGGGCGGTTGTGCGCTCGTACACCCGCGAGGCGGGGGTGCGCGAACTGGAGCGGCAACTGGCCAATATCTGCCGTCGGGCCGCCTACCTGAAGGTCGAGGGCAAGGCGAAATCGCTGCACGTCACCGCCGGCAATCTGCACAAATACCTGGGCCAGAAGCGCTACCGCCACGGCGAAATCGCCGAAGAAGACCAGGTGGCCACGGCCACCGGGGCCTTCTGGACGCGCTACGGCGGCGAACTGATGCCGGTGGAGGTCTCGATGGTCGACGGCAGCGGCCGGCTGACCCTGACCGGGCGGCTGGGCGATGTGATGAAGGAGTCGGCGCGGACAGCGCGGACCTACTGCCGGGCGGACGCCGAGCGGCTGGGCATCGGCTCAACCAACTTCGACGGGCTGGATTTCCACGTGCACATCCCGGGCGGGGCGGTGCCCAAGGAGGGGGCGACGGCCGGGATCACGGTGGCGACGGCGATGGTTTCGGCGATCACCGGGCGGCCGGTGCGCCGCGATACCGCGATGAGCGGCGAGATCACGCTGCAGGGCCGGGTGCTGCGAACCCGCGGGGTGAAGGAGAAGGTGCTGGCGGCGCATCGGGCCGGGATCAGGCGCTTTGTGCTGCCGGCCGGCAACGAGCGCGATCTGCACGACGTTCCGGACTCGGCCCGGCGCGGGTTGGAGTTCACCTTCGCGGCCCACATGAGCGAAGTAGTCGACTCGGCGCTGGTAACCGGCGGAGCCGCCGTATGACGCCTCCATCCCTGTAATCGGGTCCCTTCGGCAGGCAGAAATAGACGGTTTGCGTGCTACACTGCCGGAGTCGCCAAGTACCTCCCTGCTACCCGCCCGGACTGTGTTCGGGACAGGAATCCCCGATGTTTCGACCCCTTAATACGCTGATGGGTCTCTTTTCCCGCGATCTGGGAATAGACCTGGGCACCGCCAATACGCTGGTTTACGTGCGCGATATGGGTGTGGTGATCTCGGAACCGTCGGTGGTGGCCAACAACACCCGCACCAACCGGGTGCTGGCGGTGGGAGTCGAAGCCAAGAAGATGGTCGGGCGCACGCCGACCAATATCGTGGCCGTGCGGCCGCTGCGCGATGGCGTGATCGCCGACTTCGAAACAGTCGAGGTGATGCTGCGCTACTTCATCGACCGGGTCCACGAGGAGACCCCGTTCTTTCCGCGGCCACGGGTGATCGTGGGCATCCCCTCGGGCGTGACCGCGGTCGAGAAGCGCGCCGTGCATGAGGCGGCGCTATCGGCCGGCGCCCGCGAGGCGTACCTGATCGAAGAGCCGATGGCGGCGGCGATCGGCGCCGGGCAACCGATCCAGGAAGCCGCCGGGAGCATGATCGTGGACATCGGCGGCGGTACCACCGAGGTGGCGGTGATCTCGCTGGGCGGGATCGTGGTGAGCCACTCGATTCGCATCGCCGGCGACGAGATCGACGAACGGATCGTCAACTACATCCGCGAGCGACATCACCTGCTGATCGGCGAACGCACCGCCGAGACCTGCAAGATGGAGATCGGCTCAGCCTTCCCCAACGGCAACGAGCCGACGGCCTTCGTGCGCGGGCGCGACCTCAACACCGGGCTGCCCCGGGCGATGGAGATCAGCTCCGGGGAGATTCGGGAAGCCATCTCGGGGACCGTGAACGAAATCATCGACAACGTGAAGCTAGCCCTGGAGGCAACGCCGCCGGAACTGCTGGCCGATATCATGGAGGACGGCGTGTATCTGGCCGGCGGCGGGGCGCTGCTGGGCGGATTCGACCGCGCCCTCGAACAGGCCACCGACGTGCCGGTGGTGACCGCCAAGAACCCGCTGGAGGCAGTGGTGCGCGGCACCGGCGCCTGCCTGCAGAACCTATCCGCCTATCGCGAGGTCTTCATCTCCGACAGCGGCTACCCCATCTCTTAGGGAAACGGTTTGCGCGCACAAAGATCGCTCTTCTGGCTGATCTTCCTGTCAATGCTGTCGCTGGGTTTCTCGGTGCTGCACAACAATGGCGCGCTGCATCCGGTGGAGGACCTGATCGGGCGGATCGCGGCGCCGGTGCAGGGCCTAGTCGCGGACATTTCGGCCGGCGCGACGCGGACGCTCGGGGATATGCGCGGGTTCTCGGAATTGCGCGAGGACAACGCCGGCCTGGACACCCAGGTGGACCAACTGACCGCGGAATTGGCCCGGCTGCGGGCGACGGAACGCGAGAACGAGTCGCTGCGCGAGGCGGTGGGCTACACGCTGGAGCACCCGGAACTGGACCTGGCGGCGGCAAAGGTGATCGGCAAGGACAGCTCGAACCTGCTGGATCTGCTGATAATCGACCGCGGTAGCTCCAGTGGCCTCGAAGAGGGCATGCCGGTGGTGTGGCGGGGCGGGCTGGCCGGGAGGATCGTTTCGGTGAGCGCCGAAACGGCACGAATTCTGCCGATCACCAGCAGCGGCAGCGCGGTGAACGTGGTGTTGCAGGGTGAGTTCGCCGACGCCGATGGGGTGCTGACGGCGCAGCCCGACGGGACGCTATTGATGAGCAACATCCTCGAGACCGACCTGGTGGAGCCGGGTCAGTTCGTGATTACGTCAGGACTCGGCGGTACCTTCCCGCGGGGCATCCTGGTGGGGCAGATCGTGAACGTACGGCGGCTGGCCTCGAGCGTGCTGAAGGAGGCCGACGTGCGGCCATTCGTGCGCCCGGACACCCTGGACACCGTGCAGGTGATCAAAGCCTTCGAGGATGGCTAGCCTCTTGCGGCGGACCGGCGGGCTGCCGAGCTTCACGCGCCCGTCGCCGGATCGCGGCTCGGTGCTGCGGACGATCCTGACGCTTTTCGCGATCTTCGCGCTGGCGATCCTGCAGACTTCGGCCACCCCCTACTTTCCGGTCTTCGGCATGCGCCCCGACCTGCCGCTGATTTTCATCGCCGTCTGGGCAACCGTGGCCCGCGGCTCGCGGGTGCTGCTGTGGGCCTTCGCGCTGGGATTCCTGTTGGACGTCGTCAGCGGCACGCCGACCGGCACGAACATGCTGGCGATCACCCTCGCGGCCTACGTAGCGACGCTGGGCGGGGCGGGGATGTTTCGCACCAATCTGCCCTGGTCACTGGCGGCGGTGGCCGCCGGGACGCTGGTGTTCTACCCAACCAGCATGGTGATCCTGGCAGCGTGCGGCTTCACGATCCTGTGGTTGACAGCGCTGACCAACACCTTGGCGCTGGCCGTAGTTGTCAATCTGGGCGCAACGCTGGTGCTCTACTGGCCGATATCTCTACTGGAACGGTTGACCAGAGGCAGAAGGCCGTACAGGATTCTCTAGGCCGTTCGGGCGGAACGCCCGGCCTTCGCCAGGTAAGGACTATACGGTGGACGAGATCACTGGAAGAGGCCCGGGGCGCCCGCGCAGCAGCTCGCGGCGGGCGTTGATTCTGGGCGGGGTGGTGGCGGCGGGCGGCGCGGCGCTGATCGGCCGGCTCTACGACCTGCAGATCGTGCGCGGCGGCGAGTATGTCGGGGAGGCCGAGGCCAATCGCACCCGCCAGGAGGCCGTAGCGCCGCTGCGCGGCCTGCTCTTCGACCGCAACGGAACCCGGCTGGTGCGGAACCTGCCGATCTTCGATGTGTGGGCGATGCCCGGTGATGTCCCCGAGGAACGGATCGTTGGGGTGGCGGTGGCGGTGGCAGAATTGACCGACGGCGACGCCGGGGACCTGGAGACCCTGCTGACAATCTCACGGTCAAGGCCGCTGGACGCCGTCCGCCTGGCCCGCGATATCCCCCGCGAGACGGCGCTGATTATCCAGGAACGCGCCCTCGATCTGCCCGGGGTGACGGTACGCGATTCGGCGCGGCGCGAATACAGCCACGGTGAGGTGATGGGCGAACTGGTCGGCTTCACGGGGCCGATCTCAGCCGAGCGCGCCGATGAGTTCCTGGAGCGCGGTGTGGGCCTCGATGAGGATGTGGGCCTGGCCGGGATCGAGAACAAGCTCCAGGACGTCCTGCGCGGCAGGGACGGCCGCCGCCTGATCGAAGTGGGCGCGCTGGGCGAGGAGCGGCGCGAGTTTGCTTTCACGGCGCCGGAGCCGGGGCGCAATCTCTACCTGACCGTCGAGGTCGAGTTCCAGCGCGGGCTGCACGAGATCATGGGCCGGTTCCTGGGCGAGGAAGGCGCCGGGGTGGCGATTGTGACCGCCATCGACAGCGGCGACGTGGTGGGCATGGCCAGCTACCCGACGTTCGATAATCAGCTTTTCGCGGAGGGAATCTCGACGAAGGACTTTTCGGCGCTGGCGAGCGATCCGCGCCGCCCCCTCATTAACCACGCCGTGGCCGGGCTGTATCCGCCGGGCTCGACCTACAAGCTGATCGCCGCCGGGGCCAGCCTCGAAGAAAAGGTCGTGGACCCGGAGCAAATGATCGAATGCCCGGGGCACCTGATCCTGCCCAGCGGCTGGGTGTTCTATGACTGGTTGCTGACCGGCCACGGCCCGGTGGACATGCATCGGGCGATATCCGAATCGTGTAACGTGTATTTCTACAACGTTTCCGGGGGCAATCCGTATACCGAACTGGCCGGACTGGGCGAGCAACGCCTGGCGGAGTATTCACGGGGTTTCGGCTTCGGGCAGGCCACCGGGATCGATCTACCGAACGAACTGGCCGGGACGGTGCCCGATCACCAGTGGAAACGGGACCGCCTGGAGGAACCCTGGGTCACCGGCGATACCTACCAGGCGGCCATCGGGCAGGGCTTTGTGCAGGCGACGCCGTTGCAGTTGATGAATATGTACGCGGCTATCGGTAACGGCGGCACCCTCTACCGGCCGCGCCTGATCGACCGAATCGAGTCGCAGGAGGGCGAAGTGGTGGAGGTTCCAGCGGTGGCGGAGATTGGCCGGCTGCCGTTATCGGCAGAGAACCTGCAACGGCTCCGCGATGGTTTGCTGGAGGCGGTTCACGGCGTGAACGGCACCGGCAAGAAGGCGCGCAGCGAGGTCGCGGTGATAGCGGGCAAGACCGGCACGGCCGAGTATACCGGGCGACTGGTGGAGGGCGGCAACCTGCCCAGCCACGCGTGGTTCGCCGGATATGCGCCGGCCGATCACCCGCGGATCGCCTTCATGGTGCTGATTCGGGACGGCGGGGAGGGCTCGGAGGCCGCCGCGCCAGTGGCCCGCGACATCGTGGAGTTCTACTTCACCGGTGAGGTGCCGGCGATGCGCTACGCCCCGTTCGCCGGCCGGCGAGGGATCGGCTAGCCGTGTTCGCCGCCCTGCGCCGCATCCAATCGGCCGACGCCGCCGTGACCCTGGCCATCGCCGCCCTCATCACCGCCGGCTTGGTGGCCCTGGCCGGGATCAGCGCGCCGGTCTCGGAGGGCTTCGAGAGTCAGATCGTGCGCCAGGGGGTCTTCGTGGCCATCGGCCTCGCCCTTTTCTTGTTTATGTCAAGCACCAATTACCGCATGCTCTCCGTCTTTGCCTGGGGGGTCTATGGCTTCGCGATGCTGGCCCTGCTGTTAGTACTCTTCTTCGGCGTCGAGCGCTTCGGCGCGCAGCGCTGGTTCCTGTTCGGGCCGGTGCAGTTTCAGCCGTCGGAACTGGGCAAGGTGGCACTGATCATCGTCCTGGCGCGCTACTACACGGCCGTCTACGAGTTCCGCCACGCGGCCTGGGCGTTCGTGGGGGCCATGGTGCTGACCGCCGTGCCGGTGGCGCTGGTGCTGCTGGAACCGGACCTGGGGACCTCGCTGGTGTTCCTGGTGATCTGGTACTGCATGGCCTTCGTGGCCGGTTCGCGCTTCCTGCACCTGGGCATCATCGCCGGACTAGCGCTGGCGCTGACGCCGGTGGCCTGGTTTGTGATGCGCCCCTACATGCGCGAACGGATCGTGACGTTCTTCGATCCGACCATCGACCCCCTCGGCGCCGGCTACAACGTGCTGCAGGCGCAGATCGCGGTGGGCTCGGGCGGACTGTGGGGCAGGGGGATCGCCGCGTCGCAGAGCCAGCTTGAGTTCCTGCGGGTCCGTGATACCGATTTCATTTTCGCGGTGATCGCCGAGCAGTTCGGGTTTATCGGCTCGGTCGTGGTGATCGCGCTGTTCTTCATCATCCTGCTCTACTCGCTGGTGGTTGTGATCCGCGCGCCGAACGATTTCAGCCGTTTCCTGGCGACCGGGATTCTGGCCATGATCGGCTTCGAGATTCTGATCGCCATCGGGATGAACATCGGCCTGGCGCCGGTGACCGGCATCACTCTGCCGCTGATGAGCGCCGGCGGAAGTTCGCTGGTGATGACCCTGGTGGCGCTCGGTATGTTACTCAGCGTCTCGCTGCATCGTGACGTGGCGCTGTTTCACGCATCTTCGCGGGGCGACCTGCCCATCGGCCGGCGCGCCGGCCACCGTCTTTAAAGGGGGCTGACTTGGAATCTGCCGCATTCACCGTCTGCGTGCCGGCGACCTCGGCCAATCTCGGCCCGGGGTTTGACGCGCTAGGCCTGGCGCTGGCTATCCACGATGAGTACAGGTTCGCGATCGCCGGCGTCGACAGCGTAACGGTCAGCGGCGAGGCCGCCGGCGAGACGCCGACCGACGGCGACAACCTGGTCCTGCGCGCGGCCGCGCACCTGGCCCGCCACGCCGGGCGCGACTTGCCCACACTGGCCGTGACCCAGACTTCGGTGATCCCGGTCTCGCGCGGCCTGGGCGCCAGCGGGGCCGGAATCGTGGCCGGACTGGTGGCGGCGGATCATTTGCTGGAAACCAGCCTGTCGGAGACCGCGATCGCCGGACTGGCGATCGAGATCGAGGGCCACGCGGACAACGTCGTACCGGCGCTGGTGGGCGGACTGGTGGTGGTGGCGGCCGGCGACGAACTCAACTGGCTGCCGGTGGATTGCCCCCCGTCGCTCAAGGTCGCCGTGGCGATCCCCGACCTGCGCATTACCACCCGGGCCGCCCGCGAGGTGCTGCCGGACACGGTGCCGTTCGCCGACGCGGTGCATAACCTGTCGCGCGCGGCGCTCCTGGTGGCCGCCGTGCAGCAGGACCGCCTAGAACTGCTGGGCCGGGCCATGGAAGACCGCCTGCATCAGCCCTACCGGCAGACGCTGCACCCGGCCCTGGACGCGATGCTAGCCGCGGCGCGGGATAACGGAGCGGCGGGCGCGGCGCTGAGCGGCTCCGGTTCGACCGTGATCGCGCTCTGCCGCGACGATGCCGGCCCCGCCGCCCGGGCGATGCAGGCGGCCTGCGAAGGAGTCGGAATCGCCTGCCGGCAACTGGTGACAGAGCCGGCCGCAACCGGCGCGCGGGTGCTCTAGGAACGAGCGTTGGCTCGCGCGATTCGTCGGAACTATAATGCCGGTGTGAGCGGTTTTTTCGGCAGCAGCCCCACCGGATTCACGGTTTGCCCCGCGGCGACGGCGGGAGTGAACTGTACGCCCCTCCTCCCTTGAGAACGGTGGCCCGCGTGGATACGACCACCTCCGCCGGAGCCGCTCGCAATCTTCCCGACGACACCCGGTTCGATACCGTCCTGGTGCTGGACTACGGCTCCCAGTACACCCCGCTGATCGCCCGCCGCATCCGCGAGGCCGGCGTTTACAGCGAGATCGTCCCCTGGGACTTGAGCCGCGACCGCCTGCGCGAACTGGCCCTGAAGGGCATCGTGCTGTCCGGATCGGACGCCAGCGTCCATGACGAGAACGCCCCGCGGCTACCGGCATGGCTCCTTGAACTGGACTTGCCGGTGCTGGGAATCTGCTACGGACTGCAACTGGTGGCGCACACGCTGGGCGGCTCGGTGGGGCGGGGCGAGCGTCGCGAATACGGCCCGGCCGAACTGGAAATCATCGATGCCGAACACCCGCTGTTCGCCGGCTGCCCGCAATCGAGTCGCGTCTGGATGAGCCACGGCGACAAGGTCCTCGAAGCGCCGGCCGATTTTCGCCAGATCGCCCGGACCGACGGCTCCGAGGTGGCGGCGCTGAGCCGCGACGCAATCACGCTGATCCAGTTCCACCCGGAGGTGAATCACACCGAGTCCGGGCGCCAAATCCTGCGCAATTTCGTGGTGGACATCTGCGGTTGCCGGCCCGACTGGAATGCCGGCAGCTTCGTGGACGGCACGGTCGGCGCGATCCGTGAGCAAGTGGCCGACGCCGGGATGCTGCTGGGAATCAGCGGCGGGGTGGACTCGGCGGTGGCGGCGGCGCTGGTACACGCGGCCGTCGGCGACCGCCTGCGTTGCATCTTCGTGGATACCGGCCTGCTGCGCGCCAACGAAGTGGCCGAGGTTGAGGAGTCCCTGCGCACCGGGACCGGATTGAACCTGGTAACGGTGGACGCGGCGGATCGCTTCCTAGACAAGCTGAAGGGTGTCGCCGACCCGGAGCGAAAGCGCGAGATCATCGGCGACGAATTCTTCGCGGTCTTCATCGAGGAGGCGGCGAAGCTGGATGGGATTGAGTTCTTCGTGCAGGGCACCATCTACCCGGACACCATCGAGAGCGGATCGGCCGGGCTGGGTTCGGTGAAGATCAAGACCCATCACAACACCCGCATCCCGGATCGGCTGCACCTGAAGGTGATCGAACCGCTGCGGCGGCTGTTCAAGGACGAAGTCCGCGAGGTGGGCCTGGAACTGGAACTGCCGGAGAGCCTGGTCTGGCGGCAGCCGTTCCCGGGCCCGGGACTGGCGGTGCGATTGATCGGCGAGATCACCCGCAAGCGGGTGGCGGCGCTACAGGCGGCGGATCGGATCTTTCGCGAGGAAGTGGCGGCGGCAGGGCTGGAGCGCGAGATCAGCCAGTATTTCGCGGCGCTGACCGGGATTCGCACCGTCGGGGTGATGGGCGACAGCCGGACCTACGGTGAGGTGGCCGCCCTGCGGGCGGTGACGACCGATGACTTCATGACGGCCGACTGGTACCGGCTGCCCGACGATGTGCTGGCCCGGACCTCGAGCCGAATCGTGAACGAGGTGAGCGCAATCACCCGGGTGGTCTACGACGTCACCTCGAAGCCGCCGGGGACGATCGAATGGGAATGAGATTGCTGGTCCTGGGCGGCGGCGGGCGTGAGCACGCGCTGGTCTGGAAGCTGGCGCAGAGCCCCGCCGTGGACGACCTGTTCTGCGCGCCGGGCAACCCAGGCACGGCGACGCTGGCGACGAATGTGCCGCTGAATACCGCCGATCCGGTCGAAGTGCGGGTGTGGGCCGAGGAGAACGCCATCGACCTGGTGGTGGTGGGGCCGGAAGATCCGCTGGCCGCCGGGGTGGGCGACGAACTGCGCCGGGCCGGCTTGCTGTGCCTGGGACCGGACAAGGGCGCGGCGCGAATCGAGTCGAGTAAGGTCTGGGCGAAAAATCTGCTGGCCGACAACGGCATCCCCACCGGGGCCTTCGAGGTATTTGACGACTCCCACAGCGCGATCGACTACCTGGCGCAGATCGAATACCCGGCGGTGGTGAAGGCCGACGGGCTGGCGCTGGGTAAGGGCGTGGTGGTGGCGCGGGAGTTCGCCGAGGCCGAGGCGGCGGTAGAGGGGATGATGACGGATCGGGTCTTCGGCGCGGCCGGGAATACGATCCTGGTCGAGGAGTGCCTCTTCGGGCAGGAACTGTCAGCCTTCGCGATCACCGACGGCAAGAATCACCTGATGTTGCCCTTCGCGCGCGATTTCAAACGCGTCGGCGACGGCGATGTCGGGCCGAACACCGGCGGGATGGGCTGCTATTCGCCGGTGGCGCTACAGGACGACGCGCTGCGACAGGAAATCGAAGAAGTGGTGATGCAACCGACGCTGCAGGCGCTGGCGGCGTCGGGGAACCCCTACGTGGGCTTCCTGTATGCCGGCCTGATGATCACGGCCGACGGCCCGCAGGTGATTGAGTTCAACTGCCGACTGGGCGACCCGGAGACCCAGGCGATCATGCCGCTGCTAAATGGCGACCTGGCCGACGCGGCGCTGCTGGCCGCCCAGGGCCGGCTGACCGAGGCGCACCTGGACATCGCGGCCAGCTCGGCCACCTGCGTGGTGCTGGCCTCGGGCGGCTACCCGGGCGGGTACGACACGGGCTGCCCGATTTCCGGCGTCGCGGATGTGGGCGAGGACGCGCTGGTATTCCAGGCGGGAACGGCGCTGAACGGGGAGGAACTGGTGACCAACGGCGGCCGGGTGCTGGCGGTGGTGGGGCTGGGCGATGACGTGAGCGCGTCGCGGGCCGCCGCCTACGCGAACCTGGAGATGGTGGATTTCGACGGCGCGCAGCACCGTGGCGATATCGCCGCGCACGACCCGGCGATCCTGGAGGCATAGCGCGATGCTGTTTGAGTTGATTCGCAGAGCCCAGGGAGCGACGTCGTGATTCCCCGCTACACCCGGCCCGAGATGGGCGCCATCTGGGAGCGGCAGGCCTATTTCGATTTCCAGCTGCGGGTGGAGATCGCCGCCTGCGACGCCTGGGCCGAGACTGGGGTGATCCCGAAAGCGGACGCGGCGCTGATTCACAACGCCACCTTCTCGTTGGAACGCATCGACGAGATCGAGAAGACCTCCGACCACGAGACGGACTCCTTCGTGACCGCGGTGGCCGAGTCGTTGGGCACGGAATCGCGCTGGCTGCATCTGGGGCTGACCTCGTCGGACGTGCTGGACACGTCGCAATCGCTGCAACTGGTGGCCGCCGCCGATCTGCTGCTCGGCCGCCTGGAAGCGCTGGAGGCGTCGGTGACGCGGCTGGCGATTACGCACAAAGACACGCTGTCCATCGGCCGCTCGCACGGCATCCACGCCGAGCCGACGACGTTTGGTTTCAAGCTCTTGATCTGGGTGGACGAGATCCGGCGCAATCGCCGGAGGCTCGAAGCCGCGCGGGCGGAGATCGCCTTCGGGAAGATCTCCGGCTCGGTGGGAACTCACGCCAACGTGCCGCCGGAGGTGGAGGAGATCGTTTGCCGGCTGCTGGGCCTGGCAACGGCGCCGGTGTCGAGCCAGATCCTGCAGCGCGACCGCCACGCCCACTTCTTGTCCACGCTGGCGCTGGTGGCGACCTCGCTGGACAAGTTTGCGACGGAAGTCCGCAACCTGCAACGCACCGAGATCGGCGAGGTCGAAGAGCCCTTTGAGGAAGGCCGCCACGGGTCGTCTTCGATGCCGCACAAGCGGAATCCCTCGCGCTGCGAGCGGGTCAGCGGGCTGGCCAGAATCGTGCGCAACAACGCCGGCACGGGCCTCGAAAACGTTACCCTCTGGCACGAGCGCGACATCAGCCACAGCTCGGCCGAACGCGTGATCCTGCCTGACTCCTGCATCGCGCTGGACTACATCCTCTGGCTCTTCACCGGGATCGTCGACGGGCTGCGGGTGAATGAAAAGCGGATGGCGGCCAACGTCTTCGCCACCCACGGGCTGGTCTTCTCGCAGGGTGTGTTGCTGGCGCTGATCGAGAAGGGCATGTCCCGGCAGGACGCCTACGCACTGGTGCACGACCACGCGATGCGGGCGTTCAACGAGAAGACCTCCCTGCAGGACTTGCTGGCGGCCGATCCGGCCGTCAACGCGAAACTCCCGGGCGAAGAACTGGTCGCGATCTTTGATCCGGCGCGCCACCTGCGCTGGATTGATACCGCCTACGAACGGCTTGGATTGGAAATGAAGGGATAGGAATGGCAAGCGCAGACATCGGCATGGCGGAATCGAACATCCCGGGACTGGAACCGCGGGCACGCGGCAAGGTCCGCGACATCTACGAACTGGGCGACGATCTGCTGATCGTGGCGACCGACCGGGTCTCGGCCTACGACTCGATCATCCCGACGCCGATTCCAGGTAAGGGTCGGGTGCTGACGATGCTTTCGGAGTTCTGGTTCGGGCTACTGAAGGACTTGGTGCCGGATCACCTGATAACGACCGACGTGGAAAAGATGGACCTGCCAAGCGGAGCCGACCGGGAAGTACTGGCCGGGCGCTCGATGCTGGTCAAGAAGGCCGAGCCGCTGCCGGTGGAGTGCGTGGCGCGGGGCTACCTGGCCGGCTCCGGCTGGGCCGACTACCAGGTGGACGGCGCAGTCTGTGGGATCGAATTGCCGGCCGGTCTGCGGCAGTCGGAGATCTTGCCGGAGGCCATCTTTACTCCGGCGACGAAGGCGACATCCGGTCATGACGAGAACATCGGCTTCGAGGAGACGGCGGCGGTGGTGGGAATGGAACTGGCGGAACGGCTGCGCGAACTTACCCTGAAGATCTACCAGACGGGGCACGATCACGCCCGGGCGCGCGGGCTCATCCTGGCCGACACGAAATTTGAGTTCGGAATGTACGAGGGCAAACTGCTACTAATCGACGAGGTGATGACGCCGGATTCGTCGCGCTTCTGGGAGGAAAGCACCTACGCAGTGGGCACGTCGCCGATGAGCTTCGATAAGCAGTTCGTGCGCGACGCGCTGACCGAGTCGGGCTGGGACCGGGAGCCACCGGCGCCGCCGCTGCCGGCGGACGTTGTACGTAATACGACCCGCAAGTACGAAGAAGCCCTGGAGAGGTTGATCGCCGCCGTATGAACAACTATCGCGTGAAGGTGACGGTGCGCCTGCAACCGGAGGTCGTGGACCCGGTGGGCGCGACGGTCGAGGCCAGCCTGCACAGCCTAGGATTCGAAGGAGTCTCGGGCGCCAGGGTGGGCAAGGTGGTGGAGTTCGCGCTGGCCGCCGGCAGCCTGGCGGAAGCCGAAAAAGACGCCGCCGCGATGAGCGAGCAACTGCTGGCCAATCCGGTGATCGAGGACCACGAGATCGAGGTGACCGAAGCAGTGACGAGAGCGCCGGCTTGAAGGCCTGCGTGATCGTCTTCCCGGGGAGTAACTGCGACCATGATGCCCAGCACGCGCTGAGCGAGGTGGCCGGCTTTCAGGCCGATTTCGTCTGGCACGCCGAGACCGACCTGGACGGCTACGACCTCATCATGATCCCCGGCGGGTTCTCGTACGGCGATCACCTGCGCAGCGGGGCGGTGGCGCGGTTCGCGGCGGCGATGGGACCGGTGCAGGAGGCGGCGCGGCGCGGGACGCCGATCCTGGGCGTCTGCAACGGCTTTCAGGTCCTGCTTGAAGCCGGTTTGCTGCCCGGGGCGATGCTGCGCAACGCGGGCCTGGAGTTTCGCCACGACTGGGTGGGGCTGCGCACCGAACGCACCGACACGATATTTACTAGCGCCTGCGAACCGGGCCAGCTACTGCGGATGCCGATCGCCCACGGCGACGGCAACTACTACGCCGACCCGGAGACGATCGCCGAACTAGAGGGCGAGGGGCGGGTGCTGTTCCGCTACTGCGACGAAGCCGGGGAGACCACGCCGGAAGCGAATCCCAACGGTTCAATCAACAACATCGCCGGGATCACCAACGAGCGGGGCAATGTGCTCGGCATGATGCCCCACCCGGAACGGGCGTCGGAAATGATCCTCGGCGGCGACGACGGGGCGCAGATCTGGCGGTCGCTGGTGGCCCACCTGGAGGCCGTGCCCGTTGGCTGACATGACGCCAGCCGCCATCGACGACGCCATCCTGCGGGCGATCTCGCTGAATCGGACCGAGTACGCGCGCATCACCGACCTGATGGGGCGGCCGCCGAGCGAGGTGGAACTGGGCATCTTCGGCGCGCTGTGGAGCGAGCACTGCGGCTACAAGCACTCGCGGCCGCACCTGCGGACAATGCCGACGCAGTCGGAGGCCATTCTGGTGGCGGCGGGTGAGGAGAACGCCGGCGCGGTGGACATCGGCGACGGCCTGGCGGTGGTCTTTAAGATCGAAAGCCACAACCACCCGAGCGCGGTGGAGCCGTTCCAGAGCGCGGCGACGGGCGTGGGCGGGATCATTCGCGACATCTTCACGATGGGGGCACGGCCTATCGCACTCTTCGACTCGCTGCGCTTCGGTCCGCTGGACAAACCGCGCAATCGCTACCTGGCCAACGGGATTATCGGCGGGGTGGGCTTTTACGGCAATTGCGTGGGCATCCCGACCGTCGGCGGCGAGGTGGTGGTAGATGAGAGCTACGAGGGCAACCCGCTCGTAAACGCGATGTGCGTGGGGCTATTGCCGCACGACCGGCTGACCAGCGCCACGGCCACCGGAACCGGCAATCCGCTGATTCTGGTCGGGGCCGACACCGGCCGCGACGGGGTGCACGGAGCGACGTTCGCCTCGGTGGAAGACCCGGAGGCATCGACCCGCGGGGTGGTGCAAGTGGGGAACCCGTTCCTGGAGAAGCTGTTGATCGAGGCCTGCCTGGAACTGCTGGAGACCGACGCGGTGGTCGGGATGCAGGACCTGGGCGCGGCCGGACTGACCAGCTCGGCGGTGGAGGCGGCGGGGCGGGGTGGGGCGGGAGTGAAACTCAATATCGACAAGGTCTCGCGCCGCACCGCCAACCTGACGCCGTACGAAGTTATGTTAAGTGAGAGCCAGGAGCGGATGCTGGTGGTGGCGACCCGCGGGCGCGAGGCGGAAGTGATCGCCCTGTTTGACCGCTGGGGCCTGCATTCGGACATTATCGGCGAGGTCACCGACGACGGGCACGTCACCGTGCTCGACGAGGGCAACCAGGTGGCGCGGATACCGATTGAGTTCCTGATCGACGCCCCGGAGTACGAATTGCCGGTGGTGCGGCCGGACTACCTGGACCGGGTGCAGGCGTTGGACCTGGCGCAGGTACCGGAGTCGGACGACCTAGCGGCGACTTTGCTGGAACTGCTGGCGGCGCCGAACATCGCCTCGAAGTATTGCGTGTATCGGACTTATGACCAAACGGTCGGCACGAACACGGTGAGCGGGCCGGGCAGCGACGCGGCGGTGCTGCGGATCAAGGGCACCAAACGAGCCATCGCGATCGCCACCGACGGCAACGGGCGGCACGTCTTCCTGAATCCGCGCGGGGGCGGCGCGCGGGCGGTGGCCGAGGCGGCGCGCAACGTGGTCTGCACCGGGGCGGAGCCGATTGCGATCACCAACTGCCTGAACTTCGGTTCGCCGACGGAACCGGCGGTCTACTACCAGTTCGCCGAGGCGGTGGCGGGCATCTCGGAGGCCTGCGAGCGGCTGGGCACCCCGGTGACCGGGGGCAACGTGAGCTTCTATAACGAGGCCAACAATCGCCAGATCCACCCAACGCCGGTGATCGGGATGCTGGGGGTGCTGGAGGACATCAACAATCGCTCCGACAGCGCCTTCAAGGACACCGACGATGTGATCGCGCTGATCGGCCCGCTGGAATCGGACCTGGACGGCAGCGAGTACCTGAAGCTTATCCACGGGATCGAAGCCGGCGCGCCGGGGATCGACCTGGACCTGGAGGCCCGGGTGCAGGCAGCGTGCCTAGCCGGAATCCGGTCAGGAGTAGTCAGATCGGCCCACGACGTGGCCGATGGCGGCCTGGCGGTGGCGGTGGCCGAGAGCGCGATCGCCGGCGGGATCGGCGCGACGCTGGATATCGACGCCGCCGACGGCCGGCGCGACGCGCTGCTGTTCGGCGAGTCCGCCAGCCGGATTGTGGTCTCGACCGCTCCAGATCGCCTGGCGGACCTGGAACGTATGTGCGGAGAGAATGGAGCGTCGCTGACCATAATTGGCCGGGTGGGCGGGGCGCGGATCGCGCTGCTGCCCGGGGTTGAGGTCGCGCTTGAAGAAGCCGACGGTGCGTGGCAATACGGACTGGCCGACGCTTTGGCCAGCCAGAACGGCAGGGGCTAGAATTGACCGCCTACGACCAATCGCGGAGAAAAGGCTTGCCTGCCGCGCCTGATCCCTACTGGTTCGGCCCGGAGAATCGCGTTCTACTCGAGGAATGCGGGATCTTCGGGATATACGGCCCCGGCGAAGATGTCGCCCGCCAGACCTTCTTCGGCCTGTACACGTTGCAGCACCGCGGCCAAGAGAGCGCCGGCATCGCCGTCGCCGATGGCGCCGGCATCGCGATGCATCGACGGATGGGCCTGGTGGCGCAGGTTTTTGACGACCGCGACCTGGACGGCCTGGAGGGTTTCGCGGCGATCGGCCACACCCGCTACTCGACCACCGGCTCGAGCCGAATTGAGAACGCCCAGCCGGTGTTCGCCGAGTCGGACCTGGGCCCAATCGCGATGGGCCACAACGGCAACCTGGTTAACTCGGTGGAACTGCGTGAGGAGTTGCTGGAGATCTCGCCGACGTTCTACTCCACCACCGACAGCGAACTGATTCTCTCGCTGGTGGTCAACGCCCCGGGTGAGACCTGGATCGACCGGATCCGCCACACGTTCCCGCGGCTGCGCGGGTCGTTCAGTCTGGTTTTCCTGACGCCGACCAGCGTGATCGGGGTGCGCGATGGACTGGGCAACCGGCCGCTGTGCCTGGGCACCTACGGCAACACCTGGCTGATCGCCTCCGAATCGTGCGCCTTCGAGGCACTGGATGCCCGGTTTGAGCGCGATTTCCTGGCCGGCGAGATCATCGAAATCAACGACGCCGGGGTGCGCAGCTACGGCGAGGAAGCCCACCCGCCGACGGCACTGTGTATTTTCGAGTACATCTACTTCGCGCGGCCGGACAGCGTGATCGAAGGCGCCAGCCTCTACGAGGCCCGGGTGCGGATGGGCGCGCGGCTGGCCCGCGAGTACCCGGTGGACGCCGACCTGGTGATCGGGGTGCCGGACTCGGCGACGGCGGCGGCGATTGGCTACGCCAAGGAGGCCGGCATTCCCTACGGCGAGGGCCTGGTGAAGAGCCGCTATATCGGTCGCACGTTCATTCAACCCGACGACCGCATCCGCCGCCTGGGCGTGAAGTTGAAACTGAACACCCTGCAAACGGTGACCGCCGGTAAGAGCATCGTGGTGGTCGACGACTCGATCGTGCGTGGCAATACGACGAAGGCCATCGTGAACCTGCTGCGCACCTCGGGCAACGCCGCCGAGGTGCACCTGCGCATCAGCAGCCCGCCGATCAAGTGGCCGTGCTTCTACGGGATCGATATCCAGCACGCCGACGAGTTGATCGCCAACAACATGACCGTGCCGCAGATCTGCGAGCACGTCGACGCCGACAGCCTAAGCTACCTGAGCATCGAGGGATTGATCCGGGCGACGGGAATCGCCGGGGAGAAACTCTGCACTGGTTGCCTGACCCGCGAATACCCGATCCCGGTGCAGCTGGAGATGGACAAGTTGAAGTTCGAGCCGACGGTCGAATCGCCGGCGTCACCCGGCAACAGCGACGGGCAGGCGGCCGATGCCGCGATGAGCGATGGCGCGGCGCCGGCAGACCCCCACCCCACCTCAACCCGGATTGGCTGACTCACCCGGGGCCCGGTCATACCGGGAAGCCGGGGTTGACCTGGCCGCGGCTGATGAGTCCCTGGCGGCAATCAAGGAATCGGTCCGGCGGACTTTCAACGCGCAGGTGGTCTCGGGATTCGGCGGCTTCGGCGGCGCGATTCGCCTGCCGGCCGGAATGCGGCAACCGGTCATCGTGTCGAGCATCGACTCGGTGGGCACCAAGGTGTCGGTAGCGGCGCGGGCGGGGCGGCTGGACACGGTGGGCCACGACATCGTGCACCACTGCGTAAACGACATCCTGGTAACGGGGGCGCGGCCGCTGTGCTTCCTGGACTACGTGGCCTTCGCCGACTTCAACACGGTCCAGAGCGCCCGGGTGGTGCTGGGGGTGGCGGCGGCCTGCACGGCGCTTGGAGTGCCGCTGGTGGGCGGCGAGACCGCACAACTGCCGGGAGTCTACGGCACGGGCGAATTCGACCTGGTGGGGGCGGTGGTGGGGGTGGCCGAGGAGGACGAATTGCTGGACGTCGCGAACGTGCGCGCCGGTGATGTAGTGGTGGCGCTGCCGTCGAACGGCATCCACACCAACGGCTATTCGCTGGTGCGACGGGTGTTTGAAGACGTCGCCCTGGATCACGTCTACCCGGACCTGGGCCGGCCGCTGGGCGACGAATTGCTGGCGCCGCATCGCTGCTACCTGAACGATCTCAGCGACTTCCTGCCGCGCATCCACGCGCTGGCGCATATCACCGGCGGCGGCCTGCTGGACAACATTCCGCGGAGCCTGCCGGACGGGGTGCGGGCCGACCTGGACTGGGGCCGCTGGCAGGTGCCAGCGATCTTCGAACTCATCGCCGAACTGGGCGATGTGCCCGAGGACGAGATGGCGCGCATCTTCAACCTGGGGATCGGCATGGCGGTCTTCTGCGACCAAGCCACCGCCGACGACCTGACCCGGTCGGCCGGGGCGTCGATCGTCGGGACAATCCAGGCCGACGACAGCGGCGAGAGGGTGCGGATCCGGCGATGAGCGATGTTTTGAAACTCGGGGTGCTGGCCTCGGGGCGGGGTTCGAATTTGCAGTCGATCCTAGACGCCATCGACGCCGGCAACCTGGACGCGCGGGTGGACGTGGTGGTCAGTAACACGCCGCGCTGCCGGGCGCTCGAACGGGCCGCCGGGCGCGGCATCCGGGCGGAGTGCATAAGCCGCAAGGCGGCCGGCGGGCGGCGTCCGCAACTATTGAGGATGACCGAGATCTTGCAGGCGGCCGGCGTCGATTTGGTGGTGCTGGCCGGGTTCAATCTCATTACCCCGCCCGAAATGACGGCGGCCTTTCCGAATCGCATCCTAAACATTCACCCTACGTTGCTGCCGGCGTTCGCCGGCGGGATGGCGCCGGCGCCGCAACAGGACGCGATTGACTGGGGCGTGAAGTTCACCGGCTGCACGATTCACGTGGTGACCGACGAATTGGACGCCGGGCCGATCGTGGCCCAGGCGGCGGTGCCGGTGCGAGACGGAGACGACGCCGACACCCTGTCGGACCGCATCCTGGTGGAAGAGCACCGGCTGTACCCGCAGGTCCTGCAATGGTTCGCCGAGGGCCGGGTGCGGGTCGAAGGCCGGAGAGTATTCGTAGCCGACAATTCAGAGCCATCGGAGGTCGGGTAATGTCCGCACTGATCAGTGTCTATGACAAAACCGGAATCGCGGAGTTCGCCGCGCGGCTGGTCGATCTGGGTCACGAGATCATCTCGACCGGCGGCACACTGCGGGCGCTGGCGGAGGCCGGGGTGCCGGTGCGCTCGGTGGTGGACATCACCGGATTTCCGGAAATCCTGGACGGTCGGGTAAAGACGCTGCATCCGGCGGTCCACGCCGGGGTACTGGCCCGGCGCGACGACCCGGCCCACGTGGAGATCCTGGGGGAACTAGGAATCGCACCGATCGATGTGGTGGCGGTGAACCTGTACCCCTTTGCGGCGACGCTGGCAAAGGGCCTGGAGCACGCGGAGAACGTGGAGCAGATCGATATCGGCGGGCCGACGATGATCCGCGCGGCGGCCAAGAACGCGGAGCACGTGATGGTGGTGGTGGACCCGCAGGACTATGACCGGGTGGCGGCGGCGCTGGAGGGCGAGGAACCGGCGGACCTGCGCGCGGAACTGGCGGCGACGGCCTTTGCCCACACCGCTGGCTACGACGCGCTGATCGCCGCCTACTACGCCGGCCGGGGCGGCGACCTACTGCCGGAACGCCTGGCGCTGCCGCTGACCCGGGCCAGGGAGATCCGGTACGGCGAGAACCCGCACCAGGAGACGGCGGCGTTCTACCGGTTCGGGCCGGCGGAATTGCCGGCGTTCGGTCTGGCCGGCGCGGAGCAATTGCACGGCCAGCAACTCTCCTACAACAACTACTTGGACGCCGATGCCGGCTGGAACCTGGTGACCGATTTCGACGAGCCGACGGTAGCGGCGATCAAGCACGGCAACCCCTGCGGGCTGGCGGTGGGCGGGGATGACCTGGCGGCGATCTACCAGCGCACCTTCGAGTGCGACCCGGTGTCGATCTTCGGCGGAATCGTGGCTCTCAACCGCACGCTGGACCTGGCGATGGCCACGACGATGCGCGGGACCCTGCTGGATATCGTGATCGCGCCGGACTACGAGGACGAAGCGCTGGCACTGCTGAAGAAGCGGCGTCGCACGCGGATACTGCGTATCCCGCTCGAGTTGCGCGAACCGGCGGCGGCGGTACCGGGACTGGGCGACCTGAAGGTACGCAGCGTGGCCGGCGGGGTGCTGGTGCAGGAACCGGATCGCCTTCCCGACGATGACCTGACGTTCGAGGTGGTGAGCAAGCGGAAGCCCAGCGCCGAGCAGGAGCGCGATCTGCGCTTTGCTTGGCGGGCGATCAAGCATGTGAAATCCAACGCGATCGTGTTGGCCAGCGGCATGAATCTGATCGGGATCGGCACCGGCCAGATGAGCCGGGTGGACAGCGTGCACATGTCGATCTATCGGGCCGGCGACCGGGCCGCCGGGAGCGTCCTGGCCTCGGATGCCTTCTTCCCGTTCCCCGATGGACCGGAGATGGCGATGGAGGCGGGGATAGAAGCGCTGATCGAGCCGGGCGGCTCGGTGAAGGACGACGAAGTGATCGCGGCGGTGGACAAGGCCGGCGCAGTGCTGGTGTTTACGGGCGGCGAGCGCCATTTTCGGCATTAGGCGAGCTGGGTAGGATTTGATCCGACACGTTGGGCGGCAAGCGATTAGCATAACGGTCTGCTCATGAACATCATGATGATCACGGCGGAGATGGCGCCGTACGCAAAACCGGCGGGCTGGCCGATGTGCTGGCCTCGCTGCCCAGCGAATTGGCCGGTGAGGGCCTCGACGTGCGCTGCTTCCGCCGCTGTACGGGCCGATCGATCGCGAGAAGCACGGCCTGGATGTGATTATCCCGCACCTCGATACCCCGATGGAACGCTGGCAGGAACCGGCGTCACTGTGGCAGGTGAACTGCGATACGACAACCTACTTCGTGGGCAGCGAGCGCTATTTCGACCGCGAGGGCATCTACGGCTACGAGGATGGCGGCGAGCGCTATGCGCAGGAGATCTGCACGCCGGAATACGGCGAGCGACTGGACTCGTTCCTGCGCGATCGCGGCGAAAACCTACACGGCCTATTGAACGGCATCGACGACGAGTTGTTCGACCCGAAAACCGACCCGAATCTGGTGCTGGATTTCATGGGCGCGATCGCGCGCGGATTCGAACTCTACCGGCGACCGGCGGCGTTTCGCGAACTGGCGTTGCGCTGCATGTCCCGCGACTTCTCATGGGGCCCGTCGGCGCGTAAGTATTCCGGGCTGTACGCGGAGTTGGCCGGCAGCTAGTCGGCGGGGCGGGCGAGTTCCCGGGCGGTGAGTTCGAGGCCCGGGTCGATGTCGAGGTCGTCGGGGGCCAGCTGGCCGTGCTGCAGCAACCGCGCGCCGGCCATGGCGATCATCGCGCCGTTGTCCATGCAGTGGCGTATCGCCGGCAGGAACAGCGGGATGTCGAGTCGGGCGGTGAGCGCCTCGCGCAGCGCGAGGTTGGCGGCGACGCCGCCCGCCAGGATCACACTGCGCGCGGCGAATTCCTCGGCTGCAACAGCCGTCTTGCCGACCAGCACGTCGACAACCGCTTCCTGGAAACCGGCGGCCATGCGCGCGATGGCGGCGGGTTCGCGCTCTCGCAGGGGCTCGTCGCCTTCGCCGCGGAAGATGCGCTGCTCCTCGGCCGGGCCGAGTTTGCCGGCCCAGGCGCGGTAGACGGCGGTTTTGACGCCGCTGAAGCTGAAATCGTAGGTGTCGCGCAGCCAGGCCCGGGGCAGGGCATAGGGCTTGCTGGATCCGTCGGGGAGTTCGCCGGCGGCCTTCTGGATCGCCGGGCCTCCAGGGAAGCCCAACTCGAGCACTCGGGCGACCTTGTCGACGGCTTCGCCGGCGGCGTCATCGCGGGTGCGGCCGAGTAGCTCGTGGCGCCCCGCGGTGCGCATCAGGGTCAGGTCGGTGTGCCCGCCGGAGACCACCAGGCAGACGGCCGGCAGTTCGGGCAAATCGGTGGCGGGGCGTCCGATCCAGGAGGCCAGGACGTGGGCCTCCAGGTGATTGACCGCCAGGAGCGGGATCCCGAGCCCGGTGGCAAGGCCGCGGGCGAGATTCAGCCCGACGATCAGCGAACCGGCCAGGCCCGGCCCGTAGGTGACGGCGATGGCGTCGAGATCGTCGGCGCGCACCCGGGCCCGCGCGAGCGCCTGCTCGTAGACCGGGCCAATAACGGCGATGTGCTGGCGGGCGGCGATTTCCGGGACCACGCCGCCGTATTCAGCTTGGCCCTCAAGATTCGCCCGGGTGACCAGGGCCAGTTCTTCGTCGCCGCGGATAACGGCTATCGAAGTTTCATCGCAGGAGGTCTCGACACCGAGGATCAGAGCCAACTGGCTACAGCTTCGATTCCCAAGTCAATCGCCGACGCAGGCTGTCGCGTAGCTCCTGGAATCGCTGCCGGGACTTCGCGGCTCCCAGCTCCTCGGACCACATGACCACCGCGTCCTCGCCGTCGTCGCTGTAATAGTGGGGACGGACGCCGTGGCCGCTGAAGCCGTGCTTCTCGTAGAGCTTCTGGGCGATGAGATTGCTAGGGCGGACTTCGAGAGTCATCATCTTGGCCCCGTGGGCAGCGCTGATTTCGGTAATGGCGACCAGGAGCAGCTCGCCGAGGCCCTTGCCTTGGTGATCCGGGGAGACGGCCAGCGTAGTGATGTGGGCCTCATCGACCATCATCCAGAGCCCGGCGAAACCGACCACGCTGTTGCTGTGGACCCGGTTGCAGCCACCGAAGATTCGCTGGAGCAGGCCCGGTGACTCGGCAGCCTCGGCGGGGGCCTCCGCATCCTCGGCGACGCGCCGTAGAACGATGTAGCGGGCCATGCAATTGCGTTCGAGTTCATAGTAGAAGGATTCCTTCGGCCAGGGGGTGAGGAAGCAGCGGCGCTCGAGTTCGCGGACCTCATCCACGTGCTCGATAGTCATCGCCTCGACGATGAAAGTCTCCCGGTCGGTGGGGCGTTTGGCGGGCGCGGCGCTCAAGTTCTGCCCCATCCCTTCTTCGGCAGGGTCGCATCCGGCTCGCGCAGATAGATGGGAACAGCCCCCAAGGCGTCCCGGCCGGTGGACGACGCAAGTTTAGACCAGCCCAGCCGGGCGACGGCCACCGCCATGGGTTGCCGGGTAGTTATCGGTGGTGCCTGATGGTGGGCGGGGACCGCGGCGGCGATCTGTTCAAGGCGCGCCGGTGGGAGATCGCCGACCGGGTGCGCGCCGGAAATGATGGCCCGGGCGATCGCGTCCGGAGAGGCGAGCCCGGGTTCGGTGGTGGGGATCGCGTTTGAGCCGTCGAGAGTGAACTCGCGGGCGAAACAGCCGCGCGCGCCGGCGTCGATGAGGGCCAGCACGCGCCCTTCGATTAGCGCGGCGGCGGACAGCGCGACAGCTTCGAGACCGGGTATTGCCACCAGCGTTATGTCAAGTGCAAGGCAGATTCCCTTCGCTATGGCCATGCCGCCGCGCACGGCGCTGAATCCGCCGGGGCCAGCGGCGACCGCAATCGCGGCCAGGCGCGCTCCGGCGACCGCCAAGAGATCCGTCGTGGCGGAGTGGAGATGCGGGGTGTGGCTGGGTTCGGCGCGCCACGCGCGCGTTTCGAGGACCGCGTCTTCGGTAGCCAGAACCGCACTGCCGCCGCGGCCAGTGGTGTCGAGGCCGAGGATGAGTCCCCCAGTCATGCTGTAGGCTCCGGTAACCCGCGGAGGTCCAGGAGAGCGGCTTTGGCGGCATCGCCGAACGCTCGGAAGCTCAAGCTGCGTTCCAGTTCGCCGGCGTGCTCGAGGCGCACTTCGAGGCGATCGAGTGGCAAACGAGCGGCGGCCGCCGCCGGCCACTCGACCACCACTACCCCGCCGCGCTCCAGGTAATCATCGAAGCCCAATTCGGCGACACTCTCGCCAGCGTCAAGCAGGCGGTAGAGGTCCATGTGAAAAAGCGGCGGGACGGCCTCCGGGTATTCGGCGACGAAGGTGTAGGTGGGCGAGGCGACCCGGCCCGCGACGCCCAGACCGCGGGCGATGCCCCGGGTGAGGACCGTCTTGCCGGCGCCGATCTCCCCGCGCAGCAGCACGATCAGGCCGGGACTCAGGCCCGCCGCCAGCCGCCGGCCGATGCGCTCGGTTTCGGCGGGAGCGTGGCTGGCCAACAACAGATCGGCGTCGTGGGGCGTTACATCTTCCAATCCGGCTCGCTACCTATCTTCTGGATGGTTACCATACGGCGGGTTGCATCCGAGCGCGATCCGACCGCAATTCTCTCCCACCGCTGGAGCTTGAGGCCGCCCATAGCCTACCGAATCGCACACATCGCACCGACTTCCTTCTTCGGCGACTACGGGTGCCACGTTCGGATTGTCGAGGAGATCCGGGCACTGCGGCGGCGCGGCCACGAGAGCGTGGCGTTTGCGTACCCGACCGGTGAGGACCCGGCCGACGTGGTGACGCGGCGCAATCCGTTGCAACAGCGGCGTTCCGAGGTGCGGGTGGGCTCGCACTGGGGCAAGCTGCCGCTGGACCTGGCGCTGCTGGGGACCGTGCTGGGGCATGGCCTTCGCACTCGCTTCGACGTGGTGCACGCGCACCTGCACGAGGGCGCGCTGATCGGGCGCTTCCTGGCCTGGCAGCAGCGAATCCCACTGGTGTTTGATTTCCAGGGCAGCCTGGCGGCCGAAATGCGCGATCACCACTTCCTGACCGAGGGGAGTTGGCTAGAACGGGCGATCGCGCAAACGGAACGAGTGATCAACCGGCTACCGGATCGGATAATCACCAGCAGCAGCCACGCGCGGGAACTGCTGACCGGGGAGTTCGGGCTGGCGGCGGAACGGGTGGTGGAGGTTTCCGACTGCGTGAATGTGGATGTGTTCCGGCCGCGCGCCGAGTTGCCGGGGTTTGACCTTGAAGCGCTGCGCAGCGAGCACAAAATCCCGCCGAACCGGCTAGTGATCGGCTACCTGGGATTGCTGGCCGGCTACCAGGGAATCCCGGAACTCTTGCAGGCCGCGCGGCAGGTGGTGGACGAGTTCGACGGATGCCACTTCCTGGTGATGGGGTTCCCGGGGGAGGACCTGTACAGAGAACAGGCGCGGGCGTTGGGGTTGGAGAATCACGTTTCCTTCCCGGGGCGGGTCCCCTACGACCGGGCTCCGGAACTGCTGGCGCTGGCCGATATCGCGGTTTCGCCAAAACGCTCGAAGACCGAGGGCAACGGCAAGCTGCTGAATTACATGGCGGCCGGGCTGCCGACCGTGGCCTTCGACAGCCCGGTGGCGCGGGAGTTCCTGGGCACGGAAGGCTCGCTGGTTTCGGCGCGCGCCGATGACCTAGCCGAGGCGCTGTTGCAGTTGCTGCGCGACCCGGACGAGCGGACCCGCTACGGGGCAGCGCTGCGGCAAAGGGCAACAGAGCGGTTCGGCTGGGACGCCGGCGCCCAGCGGATTGAATCTGTGTACGCGGAATTGCTGGAGTAGTGTCTGCCAACGGGCCGTGCTGGCGGCATGCGCCGTGGGCGAGACTGCCGTTTTGTGAATGGGGGATCAGATAGCCGCCTACCTGCAAGTGGCGCTGGCCTGCGCCGTTGCCGCGATCGCGGCCGGGGCCGCGCGGATGCTGTTTCCGGAGTTTTG
>JASLPR010000032.1 GCA_030744875.1 Chloroflexota bacterium | reverse complement strand
CGCCGGCATGGCGGTCGCGGTACCGATCATGCTCGGTAGCTGGTGGTTCTTTTTGGCCGGCCTCATCGGCATCTTCACGGCGGTCGCCTTCGTCTACATCACCCAGTACTACACTTCCGGCACCTGGCGACCGGTGCAGGAGATCGTCGAAGCCTCCCGGACCGGACCGGCCACCAACATCATCGCCGGCCTGGCGATGGGCTTCGAGAACACCGCCATCCCGATCATCACCATCTCGCTCGCCCTTGGCGGCTCCTTCTGGGCCGGCGCGCAGGGAGTCGAAGACCTGGGTATCGAGATGCACGGCACACTCTCGGCCGGCGTCTTCGGTACGGCGGTGGCCACCATGGGCATGCTCATGAGCGCCGCCTACATCCTGGCCATGGACACCTTCGGCCCGATCGCCGACAACGCCGGCGGCATCGCCGAGTTCTCGGACGCCGGCGAGGAGACCCGCCTGATCACCGACGGGCTCGACGCCGTCGGCAACACCACCAAGGCACTCACCAAGGGCTACGCGGTGGCGTCGGCGGCGCTGGCCGCCTTCCTGCTCTTCAGCGCCTATCTCGAAAAGGCCAGGATCGCCCAGGTCGACCTAGCCAAGGTCGAGGTCTTCATCGGCGCGATGCTCGGGGCGATGCTGGTGTTCCTCTTCAGTTCGCTGGCGATTCGCGCCGTCGGGCGCGCCTCCAGCGCGATCATCGAAGAGGTGCGCCGCCAGTTCCGCGAGCACCCCGGCATCATGGATCACACTGAGAAGCCGGACTACCAGCGGGCAGTCGACATCGCCGCCTCGTCGGCGCTGCGCAATATGATCGCCCCCGGGGTCCTGGCCGTCGCGATGCCGATCGTCGTCGGCATAATCCTGCGCGCCGAGGCCATGGCCGGGTTCCTGATGGTCGGCACCATCACCGGCGTCATCATGGGGTTGGTAATGAACAACTCCGGCGGCGCTTGGGACAACGCCAAGAAGATGGTCGAGCTCGGCGAGGTCAAGGATGCCGATGGCAACGTCATCGAGAAAGGCAGCGCCATTCACGACTCCACCGTCGTCGGCGACACCGTCGGCGACCCCTTCAAGGACACCGCCGGCCCCTCGCTGCACGTTCTGGTAAAGCTGCTCAGCACGATCACCCTAGTGCTCGCACCGATCTTCATCTAGTCGCGAAACAAACCGGCGCTCCCGAGCGTTCGAGGTCTATGATCTCGCCCGGGGGCGCCGTTTTGATTTACCCGGAGAAATGATCCACTGACCGCCATCGACTGGTTCGCCGCCGTGGTCCTGGGCGCCGTCCAGGGCATAACCGAGTTCCTGCCCATCAGCAGTTCCGGCCACCTGATCCTGGTCCCGTGGGCCGCCGACTGGGACTCGCCATTGCTCACCGGGCTGACCTTCGCGGTCGCGGTTCATTTGGGCACCGGCGTCGCCGCCTTCGCCACGCTCGCCCGCCAGTGGCGCGAACTGCTGCTCGATGCCCGCGACGCCGCCGGCAACGCCCGCCAGCGCCTGGCCGCCATCGCCGTCGGCACCGCCGGCGTCGGGATCATCGCAGTGCTCGCCGAGTCGTCCATCGAAACCGTCTACCGCGAGCCTTGGATCGTCGCCCTAGCGCTCATCCTCGGCGGCTCCCTGCTCTGGGCCGCCGACCGCAACGCCGGCCCGGCCGACACCTCCCCCGCCGCCAACTTCCTGCCCTGGCTGGTCATCGCCTTCTCGCAGGTGGTCGCCTTCATCCCCGGCGTCTCTCGCTCCGGCATCACCATGACCACCGCCCGCTTCCTGGGCATCGCCCGCGTCCCGGCCGCCATCTTCTCCTTCCAATTGATGGCCCCGATCATCCTCGGCGCGGCCCTCTGGCGCGGGCGCGATCTATTCGGCGGCGCCACCTCCGGCGCCGACCTGGCGGTGCTGGCGGTCGGCGCGCTCACCTCCGCGGTCACCGGTTTCCTCGCCGCCCGGCTCCTGCTGGCCTTCCTGGCCCGCAACGGCTTCGGCCCCTTCGCGCTCTATCGCGCGATCCTCGGCGTCGTCGCGCTGGCCTTCTTCTTCTCCCGCCTCTAGCCGCCGCGGCCGCCGGGCCACGCCCGGTTTTTGTCTCATCCGCGCCCCTGCTCGACTTGACCGCGAAGAGCCTAGCCTCGCAGAGTTACGGAAAGCTCGGCGCGCCCCGTGGCGTCAACACGGTGAAGGCAAAAGCTCGTGGCAGTCGCAACCGGAACCCGCATCGACCCCAACCTCGGCCGCCTCACCACCTTCACCGGAGACTCCCTCCGCGCCCTCGCCATGCCGATGGGCGGGCTCGGCGCCGGGCACGTCACGTTGGCCGGTGACGGCAGCCTGCGCCAGTGGCAGATATCCCACGAGATCAACCACACCGGGTTCGTCCCGCACACCTTCTTCGCGGTCTGGGCCAAGCGCCATTTCGTCACCCCCTTCGACCCGGCGCCGGCCGTCAACGATCACGAGATCCCGGCCGGTTGCCGCGAGTTGCTCAACGTCCTCCCCGGCGTGCCGAACCTCGAGTACCACGGTTCCTACCCGATCGCCGACCTCACCTAACTGGAGCCCAACCTGCCTGTCGAAATCTCCATGGAGGCATTCACGCCCTTCGTCCCCTTCAACGCCCGCGACTCGGCTCTGCCGGCGGTCATCTTCAACCTCACCGCCCGCAACCCTGGTGATGTCGCCGTCGACGTTTCGTTCATGTCTACCGCCCAGAACTCGGTCGGCTGGGACGGTTTTACCTGCATCGACGGCGTCCACTGTGCGAGCTACGGCGGCAACCGCAACACCACCATTCGCATGAACGGCATTTCCGCCGTCGACATGACTTCATCGGGCATCGACGCCGCCCATTCCAAGCAGGGCCACGTCGTGCTCGCCGCGCTGACCGACGGCGCCTCGACCGCCAACTGGTGGGACGATCCGCAGGCGCTCTGGGCCGACTTCCGCGGCCGGGGCGGGTTGCCCGATGTCGGCGAATCCTCGGCCAGCGTCGAAGGCCGCACCTGGAACGCCGCCATCGCCCCGCGGTTCACCGTCGAGCCGGGCGAGTCGCACACCGTCACCTTTGTACTCGCCTAGCACTTGCCGAATCGTTATGTCAACTGAGAGCAATCCCATCTCGGCATGCACGACCGCGACAGCCGTTTCTTCGAGGGCGCCATGTACACTAACTGGTTCGGCTCCGCGCTGGCGGTCGTCGAGCACATCCGCGACCGCCTCGACGAACTCACCGCCACCACCCGGCTATACCGCGACACCTTCTTCGACTCGACCCTCCCGGCCCCGATATTGGAAACCGTCGCCAACGCGAGCTCCATCCTGCGTAGCCCGACCTATTTCTGGCCGAAGAACGGCAACTTCTACACCTTCGAGGACTGCAACGGCGCCAGCATCCCCCAGAGCGGGCCCCACGGCGGTTGCTGCCCCCTCAACTGCACGCACGTCCTTAACTACGAGCAGACGCTTTCCCGCCTCTTCCCCGATCTCGAACGCACCCAGCGCGACCTGGAATTCGGCCTACAGATGACCCCTACCGGCGGCATCCCGCACCGGGTCGTGCTGCCTCTCGTCATGCCGCGCTGGGGCTCCGAATTCGAAGATTGCTGCGACGAAAAAGAAGATTTGAGCGGCGTCCAGCACCACGGCGAGAACGCCGTCTACGCCGTCGACGGCCACTGCGGCGCAATCCTCAAGGTCTACCGCAAGTACCTCCAATCGGGCGATCGCGACTAGCTCTGCGCCCTCTGGCCCAACGTGAAGCTGTCGCTCGATTACGACATCGCGCGTTGGGACGACGACTGCGACGGCATCCTGTCCGGCTCGCAGTGGAACACCTACGACTGCGGCATCTTCGGCCATTCCAGCTTCACCACCAGCCTTTACCTCACCGCCCTGCGGGCCATCGCGGCCACGGCCGATCTCCTCGACGATCCCGAGCCGGCTGCCGTCGCCCGGGAGTTGTTCAACAAGGGCTCCGCCGGACTCGACGCCGAGCTATACAACGGTGAGTTCTACATCCAGACCGTCGACCACGACCGCTACGACAGCATGCAGTACGGCGACGGCTGCCACTCCGACCAGTTGCCGGGCCAGTGGTGGGCGCACGCCCTGGGACTGGGCCACGTCCTGCCCAAAGATCACGTCCGCACCGCCACCAACGCCATCCACCGGCACAACTTCCGCTGCGATCCCCTAGACCACGAGCAGCGCCCGCGGGTCTACGCGCGGCCCGAAGAGCCCGGCGTGCTGCTCTGCACCTGGCCCAACGGCAGCGAAGTTGACGACTCGACCAACTACGCCCACGAGACCGCCTGGACCGGCGTCGAGTACGCCGTCGCCGGCCAGCTGATCTACGAAGGCCACGTCAACGAAGCGCTCGAGATCGTCAGCGCCGTCCGCTCGCGGCAGAACGGGCGCATCCGCAATCCCTGGAACGAAGTCGAATGCGGCGACCACTACGCCCGCACGTTGGCCAGCTGGAACCTGCTCGACGCCCTATCCGGCTACCTCTACGACGCCGGCGCCGCCGCGCTCGCCGCCACCCCGCGCGTCTCCGCCGACCTCTACCGCGCCTTCTTCATCGGCAACCGCGGCTGGGGCAGCTACTGGCAGGAGACCGCCCGCGGGGCGCACACCGCCGGACTCGGTATCGCCCACGGCGAAGTCCAGATCGCCCAACTGAACCTGGCATTGTCGGACGGGTTCGCGCCGGAAACCGTAGCCGTCTCCTTCGCCGGGAGCCCCCTGGACGCCAACTGGGAAGTCACCAACGGGCAACTCGCCGTCACCCTGGCGGACACCGCCACCATCCGGGCCGGCGAGGAACTGGTCATCATCGCCAGATCGTAGCCCCGGCCGGCGCTAGGCATCGCGGATTTCGCTCGACGACACGTCGGCGCGGAAGCGCGCCTCGGGCAGTTCGCCAAACAGCGGCGCGAACTCGGCCGGGATCGCCACGTCGGCCAGCGTCCCGAAGCGGCCGGCGCCATCGACGCGCCCGGCCACCAGGAACCGGCAACCCGCGGCGCGGATCTCGCTCAGCGCCGCCCGCATCTCCACCTCGTTGTCGCCGTAGTACTGCGCCGCCACCAGGCGCTCGGCCGTGTCCACACCGATCACGAAGGTCACTCCCGGAAACAGCCACGCCTTCTCGCGGAAGGTCGCCGCGCGGGTCACGAACACCCGGTCGTCGGCCGCGAACTGCCCCACCCGCCGCAACACTTCCTCCGCATCCAGCAAGGGCTTGTCCACGTTTTCGATCGAGATCTCGGCGGTCACCGCCACGCCGACCTCATGGCCGGCCGCCGCCAGCAGCGCCCGGTGGCCGGCGTGGAGCGGGTTGTACGAGCCGGCCAGCAGCGCGCTCGGGTTTTCCCCGCCGACCAGCTCGCCGGCGCCGTTCAGCGCCACCCGGTCCAGCCGCCCGTCCGCCAATCGCGCCATCCGGTACTCGACCCCCGGCGTCGTCGCCGCCACCCGTTCGCCCTCCAGCAGTTCCGGTTCCGGTCCACCATCGATCCCGGCCATCCGCAGGATCGTCGCCAGCGCTAGGTCACTCGCCACCCGTTCCTCCTCGGTCCGACTGCGCGCGCCCTTCGTCAGCGTCAGGCCACGGTGCAACTCGCCGCCCCGTCCCACAACCGCCACGAAACAGCGATTCTCGCCGCGTCGTTCGCGGTCGGTCGCCAGGCCGCAGGTGATCCCAACTCCCAGCAAGTCGCGGTCGGCCTCTGGCGCGAACTCGCTTGCCCGCGCCAGCGCCGCCAGCGCCATATCGCTCGCCGTCCTGGCCGAGCAGGCCCCCTCCGGCTCGCCGCCGATATAGCGTCGCAGCGCCGCCGCCGAGTACGGCACCGCCGCGCCCAGCAGAGTCCGCGACGCCCCCGGCACGGACGTTAGTGCCGCCAGCAGTCCCACTCCACCGCCGGTCACCGCAATCACCAGCCGGGCCGGCGAATCGTGCAGGCGCCGGATCAAGGTTTCCATGCAAACTCCGTTATCCATCCGGGCCGCCGTTGATCGATCATTGGGCACCCCCGGGGTACGAGATAGTCTAAGATCACAGCCGGTTCGACGCAGGGCTCCGGCGGCCCTTCGAGCCCGTCGCCCGGCCGGGCCGGCAACATCCCAGAATCCTCACGCCGTCCGCGAAAGGTCACCCAATGTTCGCCAGCCATGGCCCCTCCGAAACCAACCTCGCCGATCTTGGCCTCGACAACGCCCCCGCCATCTACCGCAACGGATCATCGGCCCTTCTGTACGAGCAGGCCATCAAGCGCGGCGAAGCCGAAGTCGCCGCCGGCGGGCCATTGCTGGCCAACACCGGCAAGCACACCGGCCGTTCGCCCAACGACAAGTTCACGGTCCGCGAGCCGGGCAGCGAGCAGAACGTCGCCTGGGGCGCGGTAAACAAAGACATCAGCGAGGCACAGTTCGACGCGCTGCTCGGCAAAGTCACCGCCTTCCTCGCCGGCCAGGAGCTTTTCGTGCAGGAGGTCTTCGCCGGCGCCGACCCCGACAACCGCGTCGGCGTGCGGGTCATCACCCAGCGCGCCTGGTGCGGTCTGTTCGTGCGGCACATGTTCCTGGACGACGTCGACACCTCCTCGCCCGTCCCGACCATCGGCGACTTCACGGTCGTCCACGCCCCCGACTTCCACGCCGACCCGGCGGTCGACGGCACCCACTCCGACGCCTTCATCCTGCTGCACATCAGCCGCGGGCTGGTCCTCATCGGGGGCACGAAATATGCCGGCGAGATCAAGAAGTCCATCTTCACCGCGATGAACTACATCCTCCCCACCCGCGACGTCTTCCCGATGCACTGCTCCGCCAACCACGGCGAGCCCGACGACGTCGCCCTGTTCTTCGGCCTGTCGGGCACCGGCAAGACCACTCTCTCGGCCGACTCCTCGCGGGTGCTGATCGGCGACGATGAACACGGCTGGAGCGATAGCGGCGTCTTCAACATGGAGGGCGGCTGCTACGCCAAGGCGATCAACCTCTCGGCCAAGGCCGAACCCGAGATCTACGCCACGACCGAGCGCTTCGGCACCATCCTAGAGAACGTCGTCTACGACCCCGACAGCCGCACGCTGGACTTCGATGACGACACGCTCACCGAGAACACTCGCGCCGCCTACCCGATCTCCTTCATCGACAACTCCTCGGACAGCGGGCAGGCCGGACACGCCAGCAACGTCATGCTGCTGACGGCCGACGCCTTCGGCGTGTTGCCGCCGATCAGCCGGCTCGACGACCAGCAGGCCATGTATTACTTCCTGGCCGGCTACACCGCCCGGCTGGCCGGCACCGAGGTCGGAGTCACCGAGCCGCAGGCCACGTTCAGCGCCTGCTTCGGCGCGCCCTTCCTGCCGCGCGATCCCGGCGAATACGCCGACCTCCTCGGCGAGCGCCTGCGCCGCCACCGCCCCGACGTCTGGTTGGTCAACACCGGCTGGACCGGCGGCCGCCCTGACGTCGGCCACCGCATGCCGATCGCGCAGACCCGGGCCATGGTCCGGGCGGCGCTCAACGGCACGCTGGCGAAGAGCGAATTCATCACCGACCCGGCCTTCGGGTTGCAGATTCCGGTCGCCTGCCCCGGTGTCGACGACACCCTGCTCAGCCCGCGTGAAACCTGGGACGACAAAGCCGCCTACGACTCCAGCGCCTCCCAGCTGATCACCGCCTTCCACGACAACTTCGACAAGACCATGCGCGGCTCGCGACCCGAGCTGGAGTCCGCCGGCCCCGGCTCGAGCTAGCGCCCGCGCCGCACAACAAAGAAGGGGGCACTTATGACCGGTGCCGACATCCTGGTTCAGGGACTCCGGGCCCACGGAATCGAGTTCCTCAGCATCGTCTGCGGGAACGGGCTCAGTCCCCTGCTCGACGCCTGCCGGCGGGCCGACTTCCCGGTCATCGACACGCGCACCGAGTACGGCGCCGCCTACCTGGCCGACGCCTACGCCCGGCTCACCGGCAAAGTCGCGGTGGTCGCGGTCAGCAGCGGCATCGCCCACAGCAACGCCTTTACCGGCCTCATGAACGCCTGGTTCGACGGCACGCCAATTCTGCTGCTCACCGGCGAATCCGCCCGCGACGGCGCCGACACCGGCGCCTTCCAGGAGTTCGACCACAGCGGCCTGGCCGCACCGCTCTGCAAGTACTCCGCCCGCGTCGAACACCCGGCCCAGATCGACAACTGCCTCAACGAGGCGCTGGCGCGAGCGGTCGCCGGCCGGCCCGGACCGGTACAGCTATCGATCCCCGCCAGTGTCACCGGCGCCGCGGTGGCCGGATCCGCTCCGCCGACCCGCCTGGTCCCGGCCCGCGTGCCGGCCGGTGGCGCTCCCGATCCGGCGCTGATCGACGCGGCCACCAATCTACTCGCCGGGTCCCAGCGCCCCCTCATCGTCGCCGGGTCCGGAGTCTTCTACGCCGGTGCCGGCGAGTCGCTGGTCGATCTCGTCCACCAGCTCCCCGCCCCGCTCACGGTCCCCATCTGGGAGCGCGGCTGCATCGACGAAGCCGAAGACAATTTCGTCGGCGTCATCGGCGCGGTTACCGGCGGGCCCGAGCTACTGGCGCAGGCGGACCTAGTCCTCATCGCCGGCGCGCAGGTGGACTACCGCCTCGGCCGGGCCCTGCCGCCGGCCGTCGACCCGGCGGCCACGCTGATCCGCACCGACGCCGACCCGGCGCAACTCCAGCAGGGCGTAACCCCCGACCTGGCGATCTCCGCCGATCCCGGCGCGGTCCTGGCTGCGCTCGCCGACCAGCTCCGCGGGTCCGACTCAGTCGCCCGCGCCGCCTGGCTCGACCTCGCCAAAGAGACGAATGACACGTTCCGCGCCCGTTTCGCCGCGCCGCTCGCCGAAGACGAACCCATGACCGGCCACCACCTGGTGGAGGCCCTGCGGCCCTACGCCGAAGACCCCGACTGCACCTTCCTGATCGACGGGGGCAACATCGGCCAGTGGGCCCACCAGGTGCTTGCCGATCGCTATCCGGCCCGCTGGCTTACCTGCGGCGCCAGCGGCGTCATCGGCTGGGGCATCCCCGGCGCGCTCGGCGCGCGCCTCGCACGTCCCGAAGGACCGGTGATCCTGCTCACCGGCGACGGCTCCGTGCACTTCGGCATCCCGGAGATCGAGCCGGCCGTGCGCCACGACCTGCCGTTCGTGGCCGTCATCGCCGACGACCGCGCCTGGGGCATCGTGCTCACCGAGCAGAAGAAGGCCTTCGGCGGCGAGGGCGTAACCGCCAGCCTGATCGGCCCAGTGGCGTACGCCGGCGTCGCCGTCGCCTACGGCGCCCGCGGCGCCATCGCCCACGACATCGCCGGGCTCCGTTACGCCCTGGATGCCGGCATCGAGTCGGCCTGCCCTACAATTATTCACGCGCCCATCCAGACCGGTGGGCCGACCGAACTCACCTGCGGCTAGCCTCCGCCCGACCACCGCGAGACGAGAATCGTACTGCGAGATCGCTGGATTCTGGGATTCACCGCCGGAGCACTGGTAGTGGTCGTGCTGGCCATCCTGGCGGTCTCACTGGCGGGCGGCCACGAGCCGGTCGAGTACCCGGCCGAGGACCCGGTCGGCGTCGTCCAGCGCTACCTGCTGGCGGTCGAAGAGGGCCGTTTCGAGGCCGCCCGCGCGTACCTGGCGCCCGAGCTTGAGGGCGAGAAGGGCCCGCTCCCAGCGCCGCCCTTGCGGGACGTTCCCGATCGCGTCCGCCGAGTCGTGCTGATCAGTGAGACCATCGAGGCGGAGTCGGCGGTCGTGGTCGTCGAGATATCCACCAGCTACGGCGTCATCGACTCCGACCCGGCCCGCCACCGGGTCACGTTCGAGTTGCTTCTCACCGACGGCGCCTGGAAGATTCGTTCCCCGACGTACTTCCCCTACTGAATAGCCCGATGAACGCCGACCCGTTCACCTTGGAGATCACGGCCACCGTCGCCGGCGTGGCGTTCTGGGTGCTGGTCATCTGGATGATCAACCGCTGGCGCCACCAGCGCGACATCAGCGCCCCGGCCGCCTACCTCTACCTGGCCTCGCTGATCTCGCTGATCGCCATGACCATCGGCCTGGCGGAGGTCCTGGCCACGCTGGCCGGCGACGTCCTAGTCGATCGCCCCGAGCTGGTCGCCGGGCCCGACGAACTCCGCCGCCGGTTGGTGCCGCGCATCGCGGTGGTCATCGTTGCCACGCCGTTATGGGCCTTGCACTGGACCATTATCCAGCGCCGCGCCCGCGAAGACGCGGCCGAGCAGCGCGCCTTCGTGCGCACGCTTTACCTGTACCTGGTTCTGTCCGCCACCGCGATGGCCGCCCTTGTACTGACCACCAACGTCATCCAGTTCGCCATCCTGGCGCTGGCCGGCCGGCCCGAGTACCACCCCGGCGACAGCTTCGCCGCGCTCGGGACGTTAATCCCAGCGGCGGCCGTCTGGATCGCCCACCTGCGCCTGGCCAACGCCGAGTCGCCGTCGGCGCCCGGCGCGGGCGTACCCCGGGCCTCCTACTACTACGTCCTAGCCGGCATCGCCCTGTTTGTCGCCGCCGCCGGCGCGCGCGCCACCGCCACCGCCACCCTCGACGCCATCTTCCCCTCCGGCCCGTTACTGGCCGGCGACCCGGCCGCCCTGCTGGTGCAGCGTCAGGCCCCGGCGCTGGCCGCCATGTTCGTCGGCGCCGCCACCTTCTACTGGCACTGGGTCTGCGTCCGCGAAGAGCTAGGCTCGCGAATCCGCCTCGCCTATCTGCTGCTGGTCAACGCCGCCGGGCTCAGCGGCGTCCTCAGCGCGTTGATCTGGATCGACCGCGAAGTCCTGCGCTTCCTGCTCGGCCACCGCGACGAAGCGCAGTGGGCGTTCTTCACGGCGGCGGTTCCGTTGCTGCTGGTGGCCGGCGGCGTCTACCTAGCCCACCGGCCGTTCCTGAACGCCGCCCTCAGCGACCGGAGCGGGGCGTCCTTCGTTGCCCGCCGCCTGTCGCTCTATGCGCTCAACCTAGTCGGCCTGACATTGCTCGCGGTCGCCCTCGCCGGACTGATCCGCCTGCTGCTTGAGATGGCAACCCTAGGCACCCGCGAGCTCGGCCCGGCGGCCGACTGGTGGCGCGACCGCACCAGCCTCTTCACGATCATGGCCCTGGCCGGGCTGCCCATCTGGATCGTCACCCGCCGCCGCCTGTTGGCCGCGGTCGACAGCGGCGATCCCGCCGAAGCCGGCATCTGGCCACGCCGCCTATATCTTTACGGCACTCTCCTGGTCGTGCTGATCTTCGTGCTGGTCAACGCGGTCGGCGTCGTCCGCCCGTTGATCGCGCTGGCGCTCGGCGAGGCCTACACTGCCCGCCTCGCCGGCGGGCTCTACATCGCCTTCGCCAACACGCTGATCACGGCCGTCATCTTCTGGCACTTCGGGCGGATGGCGCTGGCCGACCGCACGCTGACGGCCGCCATCGAAGTCGAGCCCGAATCGACTGGCGAACCCGCCCCCCTACCCGACCCATCCGCCGAACCGCGCATCAGCGCCCTGGTCTCCCGCGACGCCGCCGCCACCATCCGCCAGCTTGAGGCCGCCCTCGGCGAGTCCATCAACCGGCTCGGCCACATCGACCCCGACTTCGACAGCGGCAGCGTCGACCTCTCGCCCGGGCGCGTCGCCGTCATCGTCGACGACATCCGCTCCTCGCCCAACACCCGCATCCTGCTGATCATCTCGCCGCACCGCCTGGACATAATCCCCTACGGCTAGCCACGCTCCGGGTTGCGCCCGCGCCGCCGATTAACGATAGTCGAGGGCAGCCTCCGGGGGGATAGCGCCAACTCGAGGACAGTTCCGCGTGGCAAAGCCGGCCGACTACAACGAAATCAAAGCGCGGGTCACGTGGCTCGGCGCTGCCGCCGGGCTTGACCTGCAATCGTTCCCGGTCCCCGAGATCGGGCTCGAGCTGCTGCGGGTCCGCATCCCGTCCGCCGGGGCCGCATCGCGCCGCCTCTTCCTCGCCGCCGGCGTCCACGGAGACGAACCGGCTGCTGTGACCGCGGTGCTGCAATTCCTCGAGGAGCGTCGCCGGGAGCAGTACCCGGGGATCGACTTCACCATCTACCCCTGCGTAAACCCCGACGGATTCGACGCCGGCACCCGCGAGAACGCCGCCGGTGACGACATCAACCGCTCGTTCCACGGCGAGGGCACCCCGGAATCCCGCGCCCTCCGCCGCTCACTGGAAGGCAATCGCTTCGACTACTGGATCGACGCCCACGAGGACTACGCCGAAGACGGCTATTACATGTTCGCGCCCACCGATTCCGAGTGGGCCGCCGATGTCGTCGCCGCCGTCGGCAAGGTCGGCCCGGTGACCGCCAAACCCGAGATCGACGAAATGAAGATCGTCGCCGGGATCGTCGATCACGAGAAGGATGTCCCCGACATGATGGAGGAGCGCCAGGATTGGCCGCTGGCCTTCTACATGATCAAGAACTTCTCCAAGCGGGGCTTCACCCCGGAGACCCCCGGGCTGCTGGACCTGGATCTGCGCGTCAGAATGCAGCTCGCCGCCTACGACGCCGCGCTTTCGATGCTGTCCCAGGAAGCCGCCGGCGTCGCCACTCCCTCCGGGTCGGCCGCCGACTAGTCCGCCGCCGCCGGGGTCGCCACCGCGTCCGGGGCGTCCACGCCCGCCAGTTCACCCCCCGGCGCTTCTACTCCCGGAACGCCCGGCCCGATATCCACCGCCGGCCCTTCCGTTTCATCCCCCGAAGGCGCCGCCGGCCGGTCCGGCCCCTGCGGCGTCGGGGTGGCGTGGGGCAGGTCCAGCCCGATAGTCGGCGTCACCACGCTGGCCTCGAGCTTTTCGATCCCCGCCGCACGCGCCCGCAGGTCCGCCAGCAGCGTCGCCTCGTCCGGTAGCACCTCGCCGGCGTCGCCCAACTCCAGCGCCACATCACCGCGCGACAACACCACGTCCCCGGCCACCGCATGCAGTTCGCCCACAGTGAGATCCGGCCGCCGCAGCAGCACATCCACCTCGCCGCTGAACACCTTCACCCGCTGGTCGCTCGGACCATCCACCACCGCCGCCAGTTCGGTCGCGGTCCGCTGCACCATAATCGTCGTGCGCCCGGCGCGCACCTGGAAAAACACCCCGTTGGGGAGTTCCGGGATCGAATACAGGATCGCGCCGCTGCGCTGATCGACCACGATCTCGCGCATCACCGCGCCGGCCACTTTGAAGAACCGCTCGAAGCCCAGGTCGGTGCCCCCGGTCAGCAGCAGCGCGTGCCCGGCGCCGTTCACGAAGTACGCCCGCGCCTCAGCGCCGATCGCCAGCTGATCGCCCTCCTCCAGCTCCACGATCCCGGTCACCTCCACCGCGCCCTCGTCTTCGTCCTCAGCCCGGTCCAGCATCGCCGACCCGAGCTCGATCTCCAGCAGCACGACATCGGGCGTCAGCGGCGGTGGTTCATCCGATCCGCAGGCCGCCAATCCCAGGGCCAGCCCCAGCAACACCACCACCCACCACCGCCCCCGCGCCCCTAATACGCCCCTAGGCATCCGGCACCGGCAGCCGCATCAGGCGCAGCTCGTGGGCCTCCGTGGCCGTGCCCAGCTCGTAGTAATAGAGCAGTTCGTCGCCGCGGCGGACGCAGTCCATGTAGTGCATGCAGCCGGTCCCGTGGGGGCTCTGCAGCGCCGCGCCATCGACCGTGTGCTTGAACACATGCACCAGGTCCAGCGACGTGCAGAAGCCGGTCTTGTCCTCGTAGACATCGCCGCTGGTGATCCACCCGTCATAAAAGATCGTGTAGCCGGCGCCGTTGGGCACCACCGAGGCCAACCGGGCCACGTTGCGGTCCCAGCCGTGCCCGGGCACCGTGATGTCGCGGACGAAGTCGAACTTGCGCCCGTCGGCCGAGATCCAGAGTCCGCTCGGGTGCAGCACCAGGCCGGTGGTAAAGACGTTGCCGATGCCGTGCAGGTCCTCGTGGGTCGAACCCGGCACCACCGTGTCCAGCGGCGCATACGCAACGAACATGTAGGTCGCCCCGCCCAGGAACATCACGTACGGGTCCTTCACGCCCTCGGTTTGGGTCGTCGTCGAATCCATAATCGGGATGCGCGCCGCCGGATTGAGTTCTTCCGGACAGTCAGCTTCGAGCAGGTCGATCCGCCAGCGTCGCTCGTGGTCTACGTAGGAGATGCACAGCCGCCACTCGCCGCTCGGCGCGCGAACCAGCGCGCTGCGCTCGATCGATTCGGTGTCAAAATCCTCGGCGAAGCAGGCCCATATCTCCTCGAAGTTCTCGCCGTCAGCGCTTCGCGAAATGGCCGACTTCCAGCCCCGTCCCGAGCTCAGCGGCCGGCAGTGGCGCGTGCTTATGTAGACTTCGTTACCGTCCACCCACGCGCTCGGCGCGCCGACCCAGTAGCCGGCCTCGTCCTTCTCCGGTGCGAACACCACTTTGCCCTCGCCCGGGTCAAACAGCGGCAGATTTCCCACCGATTTCACAGCCATTTGCATCGGTTAGATCCCTTCAACAAGCGCCTGGTTCTGGTTGGGCGGCGATGCTCTCCATCGCCGCCTGCCCCATACTAGTCGCGTCTCGCTCCGCATTCAGGAGGAATAACCGATCCCCCCGCGACCCACCATCACCCGCATTGAAACCTTCGAGTTCACCATCGAGCTGCGCGGCGTCGGCTTCGGCGCCAGGCTCCCCGGCGTCCTCATGCAGTCCGACCGGGTCCTGCACCCGAAGCGCTGTGCCATCCGCATCGAGACCGACCAGGGCATCACCGGCGAATGCGTCGGCCCGCTGGTGGTCGCCGCCCGACAGGTCGACCTGCTGGCCGCGCACCTGCTCGGCGCCGACCCGCTCGCCCGCGAGCCCCTCTACCATGCCATGCGCCTCTCCCTGGCCCAGCACGACGGCACCGGCGTCGGCCTGGTCGACATCGCCCTCTGGGACCTGGCCGGCAAGTTCTACGACGCCCCCATCTACGACCTCCTCGGTGGCCGGCACCGCCCGCTCAAGGCCTACGCCAGCACCTATCCCGGCGACCGCGCCGGCGGCGGCCTGCACACCCCGCAGGCCTTCGGCGAATTCGCCATTCAGTGCCGCGACCTAGGCTACCAGGGATTCAAGATTCACAGCTGGGTCGATGACGTGGACATCGCCGAAGAGGTCGCCACCGTCCTGGCGGTGAGGGAGGCCGCCGGGCCGGACATGGACCTCATGATCGATCCCGCCGGCGTCTACCGCACCTTCGCCGACATGCTGCGCGTCGGCCGCGCCCTCGATGACGCCAACTACTGCTGGTACGAAGACCCCTACCGCGATCTCGGCGGCGCCACCGCGTCGCACCAGAAACTGCGCCAGCTCATCCGCACCCCGCTCCTGCGCTCCGATTTCGTCCGCGGCGTCGAGGCCCAAGTCGAGATCATGCGCAGCGGCTCCACCGACTTCGGCCGCGCCGACGCCTACCACGACGGCGGTATCACCGGCGCACTCAAGATCGCCCGCGCCGCCGAGGGCTTCGGACTCGACGTCGAGTTGCACTCCTGCAACCCGGCCCACCGCCACCTGATGACCGCCCTGCGCAACACCAACTACTACGAGATGAACCTCGTCCATCCCACCGGCGACTCGTCGGCCTTCAACCACTACCTCGGCGACTACCGCGACACCCTTGACGCCATCGACGCCAACGGCTGCGTCTTTGCTCCCGAAGGACCGGGCCTCGGCGTCGAAATTGACTGGGAATACATAGACGCCCACCGCACCGACGGCAAGGTGTTCGAGCAATGAGCAACGCGCCAATCTCCCGGAGATCCCCATGAAGGACCGCCCCATAATCACCTCCGTCGAAATCACCGAATTCACCGTCCCCCTGCCCGATCTTGGCAAGGACCTCACCGGCTTCAACCTGGCCTACTCCCCCGGCGAGACCACGCTCACCCGTCGCTTCGCCCTGCAGATCCACACCGACCTGGGCATCACCGGCGAATTCTTCGATGGCGTCGGCGAATCCTTCTCCCAGATCGCCCTGGTCGCCCCCTACCTGCCCGGCAAAGACGCCCTCCAGCGGGAGCCCATCTACAACGACCTCAAGCGCGCCCTGCGCAAGTCCGATCGCACCGCCCTCGGCCCCATCGACATCGCCCTCTGGGACATCGCCGGTCAGTTCTACAACGCCCCGATCTACGAACTGCTCGGCGGCGTCAATCGCCCTCTCCCCTGCTACGCCAGCACCTACCACGGCGACCGCAACGGCGGCCTCGACAGCCCGGCGGCGTACGCCGATTTCGCCGTCCATTGCCGTGACATGGGCTACCCGGCCTTCAAGATCCACACCTGGGGCGACCCGATCATCGAAGAGGAAATCGCCACCGTCGCCGCCGTCCGCGCCGCGGTCAGCGACGCGATGGACCTGATGAGTGACCCGGCCTGCGAATACAACACCTTCGCCGACACCGTAAAAGTCGGCCGGGCCCTCGATGACGCCGACTACTTCTGGTACGAAGACCCGTTCAAAGACGGCGGCGTTTCCGCTCACGCGCATCGCAAACTCCGCGAGTTGATCCGCACGCCGCTGCTCCAGGGCGAGCATGTCCGCGGCCTCGAGCAGCACGTCGATCTGATCCTCGCCGAGGCCACCGATTTCGTCCGCGTCGACGCCTACCTGGACGGCGGGCTCACCGGCGCCATGAAGATCGCCCACGCCGCCGAAGGAATGGGGCTCGATGTCGAAATTCACGGGCCCGGCCCGGCCCACCGCCACCTGATGACCGCCATCCGCAACACCAATTACTACGAACTCGGCCTGGTCCACCCGAAGGCCACGGCCCACTACGGGTACGCCTACCAGGACTACACCGAGGACCTGGACGCAATCGACCAAAACGGCTGCGTCTTCGCCCCCACCGGCCCGGGCATCGGCGTCCGCCTCGACTGGGACTACATCCGCTCCCGCGATCCGGTCACGCAGGTCTTCGAGGCGTAGGACCGGCGGTCCCCGCCAACGTTGATCCCGGCGCGCATCCGCTGGTAGAGCAAAAAGCAGCCGGGGGCTGTCTGTGGCTGCGCTAGCGCTCGATAAGGTGCGCGGCGCTGGCCTTGAACGACGCCACCACTTCCACCCCCGGCTGAAGCCCCAGTTCGTCGGTTGAGAGCCGGGTGATGTAGGCCACCACCCGGAAGCCGCAGTCCACCTCCACCCGCACCTGCGAGCCGTGCGGCGCCACGGCGGCGATGGTCCCGGCAAAGGCGTTGCGCACGCTGGTGTTGGTCCCGGCCGACTTCGCCAGCGCCACGTCTTCCGGGCGCATGCAGAGGTGCACGGCGGTCCCCACCGGCGTGTCATCCACCACCTGCACCTGGCAGTCGCCGGCGCGCACGAAGGCTACGCCGTTGCGCGACTCGACCACCTGCGCCGAGATCACGTTCTCGACGCCCACGAAGTCGGCGACCCGGGCGTCGGTCGGTTGCCCAAAGATCTTCCCCGGCGGCCCTTGCTCGGCGATCCGGCCGTCGATCATCACCGCCAGTTCGTGGCTGATCGTCAGCGCTTCGATGCGGTCGTGTGTCACGAAGAGAGTCGTCCCGGCGGTCTCGTGGATGATTGCGGCGGTCTCGCGCAGCAGCTGCTCGCGGGTCGGGATATCCAGCGCCGAGAAAGGCTCGTCCAGGAGTAGCAGCTCCGGCTCCAGCACGAACGCCCGGGCCAGGCTGGTGCGCTGCGCCTCGCCCGCCGACAGAGTGTGCACCGCCTGCTCGGCCAAGTCGATGATCCGCAGGCGCTCCATCCACTCATGGGCCCGGCGCTCGGCCTCCTTGCGGTCCACGCCGCGGATCTTCAGTCCCGACAGCACGTTCTTGCGCACGGTGCCGTGCAGCAGCAGCGGCGCCTGGAACACGGTGCCCATTCGGCGGCGCAGCGCCTTGCGGTCGGTCGCGCCGGTGATGTCCTGGCCGAACAGCCGCAGTTCGCCGGACTGCGGCTCGCGCAATAGAGCCAGCACCTGCGCCAGGGTGCTCTTGCCGGAACCGTTGGGGCCCATCACGGTGAACACCCGCCCCGGCTCCAGGCGGATCGCCGCCACGTCCAGCGCCAGCTTCCCGTCGAACTCGACCCGCAGGTCCCGGCCCTCGGCGACCTGCGGGTCAGCCAATTCGGCGGAACGCCCGTTGCTGGGATCGCGTCAGGATCACGTTCACGATCACGATTATCAGTACGAGGACCACAGAGAGGGCGATCGCCATTTCAAACTTGCCCTTGTTGACCTCAAGGACGGTCGCGGTGGTCAGCACCCGGGTGTGGCCGGCGATGTTGCCGCCGACCATCATCGAAGCCCCGACTTCAGAGATCGCGGCCCCGAATCCGGCCATCGCCGCCGCCAGCAGCGCCAGCTTGGCCTCCTGCATCAGCAGGAGCAGCGACTGCCAGCGCGACGCGCCCAGGGCGCGTATCTGCAGGCGCAGGGCCGGGTCGATCTGTTGCATGGCGGCCACGGTCAGCCCGACCACCACCGGCAGGGCGATCACCACCTGCGCCAGGATCATCGCCACGGGCGTGTAGATCAATCCCAGCACGCCCAGCACCCCGCTGCGCCACAGCAGGATGGAGACGATCAGCCCCACCACCACCGGCGGCATCCCCATGCCAGCGTTCACCGCGCCCACCGCCGCCCGCCGCCCGCGAAAGCGGCCAAACGCCAGCCAGGTTCCCAGCGGCACTCCGATCGCCAGCGCCAGCAGCGTCGCCAAACCCGAGACCTCGATCGTCAGCAGGGCGATCCGCACCACCTCCGGGTCGAAACTCGTCAGCAGCCGCCAGGCCTCCGTCAGGCCGTCAAACAGCAATTCCACGTCGGGCTAGCCTCCTCGCCCGGCCGGAGCCGGGCGCACATCAACAATCCGGGCAGGCATCGGGAAAGAATAGCGGCTGGTGGTACTCCCCCAGTCCAAATGCTGCGATTCGTCGCTGGGTAGTTTCCTGCAGCAGGAAGTCGGAAAACGCCGCCGCGCCCTTTTCGTTCAGTCGGACGCCGTCCCCAGCCACAACTTCGATCACGTGATAGACGTTCAGCAGGCGCGCGCCGCCCTCCACCAGGATCTCCAGGTCCAGCGTGCCCGCCAGCGCCAGGAACGTCGCCCGGTCGGTCAGCGCATAGCCGGCCTTCTGCGAGGCCACCGTCAGTGTCGCGCCCATGCCCTGGCCGGTCTCCTGGTGCCAGCCGTTCACCGGTATTCCGCCGATCGCTTCCCAGAGCGCACGCTCCCGGGCGTGGGTCCCCGAGTCGTCCCCCCGGCTGACGAACAACGACTCCGTCGCCGCCACCGCCGCCAGCGCCGCCGTCGCGTCCGCCGTCCCACCTACTCCCGCCGGGTCCGATCGCGGCCCTACGATCACGAAATCGTTGTGCATCACTCGGCGGCGGCTGCGGCCATAGCCGCCGGCCATGAACTCTTCCTCCGCCGCCGGCGAGTGGGCCAGCAGCACGTCGGCGTCGCCACGCTCACCCATCCGCAGCGCCGCCCCGGACCCCACCGCCACCACCTTCACCTCATATCCGGTCTGGTCGTGGAACAGCGGCACCAGCTCGTCCAGCAGGCCGCTGTTATCGGTGCTGGTGGTCGTCGCCAGGATCACCAGCTTGTTCGCCGGCTCACAGCCGGCCAGCAGCAGCGCCGCCAGCACGCTCAGCAACAGGCCGATCACCGGTTTCATATACGCTCAGGCAAGCTCCTACGTATTGCACAACGGTGCAATACCATACCTAAACGCCGCCCGCCTGAACATCAATTCCCCTGTTTGGCCCTGGCGCCGGCCCGTCCGGCTACGCGTCGCCCCCACGGTAGCCGCAGTCGCGCACCCGATACAGCCAGCCGCTGCCGCCGGTCACGTAGAGATCGGTCAGGTCGTCGCCGCCAAAGCAGAGATTGGTCGGGAAGTCGCCGCCCAGCGGGTGGGTGGCCACCACCCGGCCGGAGTCCGCGAAGACGTAGACCAGCGGACCGGGCCCGTCGGTCGTCCAACCGGCCGCCACGATGATGTGTCCGTCGGCGCTCACTTTCAGCCCATCGGCACCGCGCGCCGGGGCGAAGTTGTGCAACACCCGGTGCTCACCCAGCGAGCCGTCGTCCGCAACCGGGTAGGCCCGCAGCTCGCGTTTGCGCCCCTCGCCGTAGTCGCTTTGCGCCACGTAAAGCGTCCGGCCGTCGGGAGAAAAGGCCAGCCCGTTCGGCCGGGTCGTGTCGAAGGTCATGCGGTCGATGTGCGAGTGGTCACCGTGCGGCGTCAACCGGTAGATCGACTCGTGGTCCAGTTCCATATCGTTACGGTCCTGGCCATAGCGCGGGTCCGTGAACCACAGCCGTCCCTCGCCGTCCATCACGATGTCGTTCGGGCTGTTCAGCCGCTTGCCCTCAAAGCTATCGACGATGGTGCCCGCGCGGCCTTCGGTGGCTTCGATGAGCGAAATGCGCCGCGCTCCCGATTCACAGCAGATGAGCTGGCCGAACTCCGTCCACAGCAGGCCGTTGCCGCCATTGGTGCCCTCGTAGTAGCGATCGGTCACCCCGGTGGCCGGGTCGAAGCGCATCACCCGGTGCGCTGTCATGTCCACGAACAGCAGCACCGCCCCGGTCCACTGCGGCCCCTCGGTGAAGCCCCAGGGCCCCGAAACCTTCTCAAATTCCCAGTTCATGAGCTTGCCTCGCTACGGGTCACTAATCGCCCCACCGCATATACATCCCCAGCACCTCACCGGGTCGCCCGAGCATCAGCTGAAACGCCTCCGGCGCCTGGTCCACGTGCCAGTCGTGGGTGATCAGATCCTTCACGTTCAGCTTCCTTTCGGCCAGCAGCTCAAACACCTCGCGGGTCCCGGCCACGTCGAACCCGCAGGGGAAGGTCATCGTCAGGCGACGATGGTGGGCGTCGTCGAAATTGATCTCGATGGGATTGACGAAATAGCCCTGCAGGCAGATCCTGCCCGGCTTTTCGGAATCGTTGCAGGCGCCGCGCACCGCTTCCAGCATCATCGGCAGCGACTCGCTCCGCCCGGTGCACTCGACCACGATGTCCGCCCCGGCGGCCTGCTCGGCATGCACCGCCTGCACCACGTCTTCCGACCCGGCGTTCAGCGCGATATCCGCGCTCACCTTCCGCGAAAGCTCCACCCGGCCCTCCAGGATGTCCACCGTCATCACCCGCGCCCCCGCCGCCCGATAAAGCTGCGCCGCCATCTGTCCGATCATCCCCTGGCCGATCACCAGCACCAGGTCGCCATCTTCCGGCTTTGTCAGATTCCGTCCCACCATCGGGGTCGAGGTCACCCCGCCCATACTCGCCTCGACATCGCCCACCGCATCAGGGATCTTCGTCACCATGGTGTGGTCGTGGCAGCCCATTCCGGTGTAGTTGCGCGCCGTCGGGCCCAGTGGATCGCCGTCCTCCAGTCGGGTCGGATTCAGGCCCACAAAGACGCGGTCACCCACTTCCAGTGAATCGGCCCCCGGCCCGACCTCCTCCACCACCCCGACCCGCTGGTAGCCGTAGATCATCGGGTAGCGATCCCGCACTCCGGCGTAGAGCCCGCGGATCATCCAGCCGTCGGTACCGACGCTGATCCCGGTCAGCGTGGTCCGCACCAGCACCTCGCCGTCCCCCGGGTGGGGCACGTTCACCTCGCCCACCTCCACCTCGCCGACCCCGGTGAAGACCACCGCTTTCGTCCGCATAGCCACCCGCCAATCCGTTAGCCGCAAACTCCGCAACAGGTTCGCAGTATGCTCGGGGCTAAGCCCGATCGCAAAGGTCCGCTCCTTGGCCTCACCCCGCAAAGCCGCCCGCAAAAGCAAGCCCGCCAAGTTCAAGATCCGCTCCTGGCGCGAGTCCAAAGCAAAGCGCCGCGCGCGTGTCGCCGCCATCGTGGAGCGCCTGCACCGCGACTACCCCGATGCCGACTGCGCCCTCACCTACTCCTCTCCCTGGGAGCTACTGGTCGCCACGATCCTGTCCGCCCAGTGCACCGACGAGCGCGTCAACCAGGAGACCCCGGCGCTCTTCGCGCGCTACCCGACCATCGCGGCGATGGCCGCCGCCGGGCCGGAGGAGATGGAGGCGATGGTTCGTCGCACAGGGTTCTTTCGCAACAAGGCCCGCGCCATCCGCGAGGCCGCCGCGGCCATCGTCGAAGACTTCGACGGCGACCTGCCCCGCGACATCGACGCGCTGATCACCCTGCGCGGCGTCGCCCGCAAGACCGCCAACGTGGTCCTCGGCACCGCCTTCGGCATCCCCTCCGGCGTCGTCGTCGATACCCACATCGGCCGCCTCAGCCAGCGGCTCGGGTTCACCAAAGAGACCGATCCCGGCAAGATCGAGAAGGCCCTGATCGACCTGCTCGAGCAGGACGAGTGGATCTTCACCGGCCACGCGCTGATCTGGCACGGCCGCCGCGTCTGCGACGCCCGCAAGCCCGATTGCGCGGCCTGCCAATTGCGCGATCTCTGCCCCTCCTCCACCGCCACCGACTAGCCTCGGCCCGGTTCGTTGAAGGTCCTCCTCACCGGCGCCACCGGCTACCTGGGCCGCCGGCTCGTCCCGGCCCTCATCAATACCGGCCACGAAGTCGGCGCCCTCTCCAGCGATCCCGCCAACCCCCGCCTGCATCCGGCCATCGCCCAATCCTTCCCCTGGCAGCCCCTCGCCGGCCCCCCGGCCCCCGAGTCCCTCGAAGGCATCGACGCCGTCATCCACCTGGCCGGCGAGTCGGTGCGCGGGCGCTGGAGTCCAGCGAAAAAGCAGGCCATCCACGACAGCCGCGTCACCGGTACCGCCAACCTGGTCGCCGGGCTGCTGGCCGCCGATCCACCGCCCGGAGTCCTGGTTTCCGGCAGCGCCATGGGCTATTACGGACTCGAAACCGGCGACGCCTTGCTGACCGAGAACGCCGCCCCCGGGTCCGACTTCCTGGCCCGCGTCGGGATCGAGTGGGAAGCCGCCACCGCACCGGCCGCCGCCGCCGGAATCCGCGTCGTGCTTCTCCGAACTTCGCTGGTCCTCGGCGGCGAAGGGGCGCTTCCGGCCCTCTTGCCGGCCGCCCGCTTCGGCCTCAGCGGGCCCATCGCCGGCGGGCGGCAGTGGTGGTCCTGGACCCACGAAGACGACGTCACCGGGCTCCTCTTGCACTGCCTGGAAAACGACGCCCTAACCGGCCCCCTCAACCTGGCCGCGCCGGAGCCGGTCCGGCAGCGCGATTTCGCCCGGTCCCTCGGCCGTGTCCTACGCCGCCCGGCCTTCATGCCGCTGCCGGGATTCGCTCTGCGCCTCATGATCGGCGAGTTCGCCGAGGGCGTCATCCGCGCCCCTCGGCTCTCCGCCGGCAAAGCCCTCGAATCCGGCTACCGGTTCAAGTTTCCCGAACTCGAACCCGCCCTTCGCGATCTGCTCTAGATCGCCGCCTACCGCGTCTTGATGCGGAACCACACCCAGTAGCTACCGAACAGCCCCACCCCTATGACCACCCCTTGCAACCACAGCGCGTCGATCCCAAGAACCGCCGACAGCATCACCGCCGTCATCATCACCGCAACAATAACTATCTTGGTCCGGCGGGGGATGCTGCGATGATCGCGCCAGTCGCGGATGTACCTACCGAGAAAGCGATTCCGCAACAGCCACGTGTACATCCGCTCCGAACTCCGCGCGTACAGCGCCGCCGCCATCAGCAGGAACACCGTCGTCGGCAGACCCGGCACTACGATCCCCACCACACCGATCCCCACCAGCAACGTGCCCAGCGCGACGTAGACCCGGCGCACCATCCGCAAATCCGCCGGGCGCACCTCGGACAGGTCGATTCCGTCGTCCCGCGCAGCCGGCTCAACCGGCGCCGTCGCCGCGATTCTGCCCAAATCTCCCTCTGGTTTCGTATCCCGACCCAATATGCCACCTGCGCGGTTATTTGAACGTAATTATATCTACCTCCGGCCGGCGCAGCGCATCCTTCTTCATCGGCGCGTGCCCGATTCGGTTTTCGCGCACCGTCTCACCTGCCTAGAATCGCCTCAGGCCCATTTCCAGCCACCCCCGGAGGCCCCATGCCCATCGCCAACATCGACGCAACCTCGACCTTCGCCCCGGAAAAGATGCAGAAGAACGGGCTCTTCGCCAGCGATCAACTATTCTGCGACGTCTACTGCCTGGAGCCCGGCCAGGAGCAGCGCGTCCACGTTCACCAAGAGTCCGACAAGATCTACCACGTGTTCGACGGCGCCGGCGTCTTCACCCTGGGCGACGAAGAGTCCGAGCAGGTCGCCGGCGATGTCATCCACGCCCCCGCCGGCATCGCCCACGGCGTGGCGAATCGCTCTGCCGCCCGCCTCCGTTGCCTCGTCGTCATAGCCCCGCCGCCGCGGCACTAATCCCCGGGGCCGAGCGCCCGGTGCCCGTCCAGCACCACCGTATCCGAATTGTCCGGCAGATAGGGCGGCGCCGTAATGAAGATCACCCGCGCCTCGACCTCGCTAGCGCAGCGAAACTCCAGCGACTCGCCCGCCGGCGTCACCACCGCCTCGCCCGCGCTCACCCGCACCGATCCGGCCTCCCCGGCCTCCGCGTCGAACGACCACACTTCCACCGCGCCACCCACCACGTAGGTGACCTGCTCGATCGTGCGATGGGCGTGCACGCGATACCGCGCGCCCGGTTCGATCCGCCCTCCCGCCAGCGCCATGTTCCGGTTCGGCCCCAGGTCATACGGCCGTACCGGTATCTCGTCCGGCGCGGCAAACTCTGCCCCGGCGCGCCGGGGGATCAGTGTCGCGCTCATCCTCACGTCCTTTCAACTCGCCGAACAGGAGCCCCGAAGCGGCCACCCTCGCACTCCCATGCCCCGGTCGTCAACGGTTCAGCACAAGAGTCGCGGAGCGACCTTTGCCTTTGCCCGCATTCTGCCGCAAAATCAAAACCCACAAATCCGCCGGCCGCCGGGTGGCGATCGCGCCCCGCGGCCGGCCAAGCATCCGGGGGTCACGCCATGGGCATTCTCGAACGATTCTCACTCGAAGGCCGGACCGCCCTGGTCACCGGCGGCGGCACCGGAATCGGCAAAGGTTTCGCCATCGCCCTCGCCGAGGCCGGCGCCGACGTGGCCATCTCCGGCCGCACCGCCAGCACCATCGAAGCCGTCGCCGCCGAAGTCGAGGCCCTGGGCCGCAAGTCCCTGGCCATCGTCGCCGACGTCCGCGTCAAAGCCGAAGTCGACGCCATGGTCGACACCGTCGTCGGTGCCTGGGGCAAACTGGACATCGGGGTCAACAACGCCGGCGTCTGCACCCATGTCAGCGTCGACGAAATGGGCGAAGAAGAGTGGGACCGGGTCATCGACACCAATCTCAAAGGCCCCTACCTCTGCTCGCTGGCCCAGGCCCGCGTGATGCGCCCCAACAGCTACGGCAAGATCATCAACAACGCCTCCATCTCCGGCAGCATCATCAACCGCCCGCAGGACCAGACCCACTACAACACGTCCAAGGCCGGTTTGATTCATCTGACCAAATCGCTCGCCGCCGAGTGGGCCGCCGATGGTATTTATGTCAACTCGATCAGCCCTGGCTACATCCGCACCGACATGGCCGACACCCCCGAGATTGCCAAAATGCACCCCACCTGGCTGCGCGACACCCCGGTTGGCCGTCTGGGCAAGGTCGAGGACCTGCAGGGCGCGTTGATCTTCCTGGCCTCCGAAACCTCCAACTTCGTCACCGGCTGTGACCTCATCGTCGACGGCGGATTCACCATCTGGTAGGCACGGGATTCCGCCAAAAGAGCTAGCCAATCAGCAAGTGATCTACGGAATCTCACGGGGAGTCTTCGACGGCCGTGGACCGTGCGCCCTTTCCTGCCTACCGGCCATCGCAAATGATCCGCCCGCGGACGAGCTCTTCCTCAACGAAGGACAGACATAGGCCAGGTTATGACCGATACACCCATCGCCGACGCCAACCGCGGCCACGCCACCCACACCAAGGCCGCCGAAGACCAGACCGGCCTGCCCGGCAGCATCGACCGCCCCCTCAACGTCACCGTCATCGGCGCCGGCAGCATGTTCACCCCGCGCCTCATAAACGACATCCTGCGCATTCCCGGCGCCGAAGCCGGCCGCATCAACCTGGTCGACATCGACCCCGAGCGACTCGGCACCATGCGCCAGTTGATTCAGCGACTCGTCGAGCAGTTGGGCCGGGCCGAAGGCTGGACCGTCAACGCCAGCACCGACCGCCGCGAAGCCCTGGCCGGCTCCGACTTCATCGTTGTCACCATCGAAGTCAGCGGACTCGACTGCGTCCGTTTCGACAACGACATCCCGGCCAAATACGGCGTGGATCAGTGCATCGGCGACACCATCGGCCCCGGCGGCCTTTTCAAAGGCTTGCGCACCATCCCGGTCTTCATGGACATCCTGGCCGACGCCGAGGATCTGTGCCTCGACGCCCTGGTGCTCAACTACACCAACCCGATGAACATGCTCTGCCGGGCGGCCGCCGAGCGCAGCGCGATGCGCGTCGTCGGGCTCTGCCATTCCGTCCAGGGCACCGGCCGCCTGCTGGCCAGTCGCGCCGGGGTGCCGTACGCCGAGCTGGACTGGGAATGCGCCGGGATCAACCACCTGGCCTGGTTCACCCGGCTTGAACACGACGGCGAAGACCTCTACCCGCGCCTCTTTGAAAGGGCCCGCCGCGACCTCGCCGGCGATCCCGCCGACCCCGACGACGCCGGCGACCTGGTCCGCAAAGACATGATGCTCAACTTCGGCGCCTTCATCACCGAGAGTTCCGGCCACCTCAGCGAGTATCTGCCCTACTACCGGCCGCGACCGGAAGAGCATGGCCGCTACCTCCGCGACCACTACGAAGGCGGTTCCAGCTTCTACGCCAACGAGTGGCCGGCCTGGCGCGCCGAGGCCGACGAGTCCCGCAATCGCATGCTGGCCGGCGAGGAGCCCATGGACTGGGACCGCAGCTTCGAGTACGCCTCGTGGATCGTCGAAGCCATCATGAAGAACGCCGACTTTCGCTTCCACGGCAACCTGCCCAACCGCACGCCCGACGGCGGCTTGCTGATCGACAACCTCCCGGCCGGTGACATCGTCGAAGTCGAGTGCCTGGTCAACGGCGCCGGCGTGCAGCCTCGCGCCCACGGCAGCCTGCCGGCGCAGATGGCCGCCATCTGCCGCTCCAACCTGGCGGTCTTCGAACTCGGCGTCGCCGCCGCGCTGGAACGCCGCCGCGAGCCCGCCATCCACGCGCTGATGCTCGATCCGCTTACGGCCGCCTGCTGTCCGCCCGCCGACATCCGGCGGATGACGCTGGAGCTTTTTGAGGCCGAAAAGGATTTCCTGCCCGCCTACGCCTGACCGCGCCGTTGATGCAATTCGCGTTACCGACAGGCGCGCCCGGGTTGGCTAGCCTTAGCCGGTAGCGTCTTCGGAGGGCCGGCAGCCGACCATGCAGACTCCGAACACACCACCAGCGGTCAACGACTATCCCACCGTGGTCGACTGGTTCGTCGACAACGATCCGCAGTTCGACACCTTCCTCACCACCGACGACGGCGAGATGACTGGATTCCGCGCCATCTGCCGGGTCCTCATCTACGTGCTGCACGAGCAACACGGGACGCCGTTTGACGAAGTGGCCGGTGACGCCGGCGCCAACTTCCTGCGCCAGCACAGCTTCCTGCCGGTTCCCTAGCCAGGACCGGTTGGGCTACCCGCCGAGCATCGGCACCAGCGCCAACCCCTTCGAGCTCTCCAGCGCTGACCTCAAGCTCTACATCACCTTCGACGACACCGGCTTCCGCGAGTCCTCGCTGCCGCCGGTTCCAGCCACGACGCCGTAGCCCTCCCTCTTCCCCACCCACCCCACGGGCCACTAAACTGATCTCGGCTGTAGGGGCTATGGAGAATCGGCAAGACCACCGAGGAGCGCACCAGTGCAAGTAGCCGCCGGCAAGCACAACCCGATCGCCCTGGGTGGGAGCATGTTCACCTCCCATAACCCGCCCATGATGGCCATCTCCATCGGGCTCAAGCGCCATTCGCTGGAGGCCATCCGCGGGGCCGGCGAATTCGTCGTCGCCTTCGTCTCCGAGCAGATGACGGATGACACCCTCTACTTCGGCAGCAATTCCGGCCGTGACGAGGACAAGCTGGCGGTTCGCGGCACAAAGACCGAACCCGCGACCAAGATCGACTCCGTGCTGCTGTCCGACGCCGTCGCCAATTTCGAGTACGTGGTTGATGGGGAACTTCTTACCAACGACCACGTCATCTTCGCCGGACGGATCGTCGCGTGGCACGAGAATGAAGATCCCGCCGTGCAGCGCCTCTACAACGTCGGCAAGAAGATCCTGCGCGGCGTGCAGTTCGAGCCGCCCAGGCCCGGCGAAGACAACCGCTGACCGGAAACCGGCGGTTCGGTCGCGCCGGCTACCAGGCCGTCTCGTACTGCTCCGGCCACTCCATTTCGACCCCCAGCTTGCGCGCCGCGATGCGCGGCCAGTAGGGGTTGCCCAGCATCTCCCGGCCGACGGCCACCAGGTCGGCTCGGCCGTTCTGCACGATCTCTTCCGCCATCGCCGGCGAGCGGATCATGCCCACCGCGATCGTCGGCACCTGCCCTATTCGCTTGATCGTGGCCGCGATTTCGAGCTGGTAGCCCGGGTACAGGCTCTGGATCGGCGGCGCCTCCGGGCTGTTGCCGCCGGCGCTCACGTCGATCACGTCGGCTCCGGCCGCGTGCAGCATCTTCGCCGCCACCGCCATCTCCTCCGCGTCGCTGCCGCCCGCCGCTAGGTCTGAGCCGTTGATCCGGATGAACAGTGCCGTCTCATCCGGGATCGCCGCCCGGATCGCCTCCGTCATCTCGCAGCCAAAGCGCGACCGGGCCTTGATGTCCCCGCCGTACTCATCCGTGCGCCGATTCGCCAGCGGCGAGAAGAACGAACTCACCAGGTAGCCGTGGGCGCCGTGGATCTCCACCACGTCGAACCCGGCCGCCACCACCCGCTTGGCCCCGGCCACAAAGCTCTCGATCTGCCCGGCGATCTCGCTCTTCGACAGTTCGTGGGGCGTCGCCCAGCCATCGTCAAACGCCACCGCGCTCGGCCCCACCACCCGTATCTCCGGATTGTCATTGTCCGGCGCGCCGGCCTTGCGGCCGCCGTGGGAAAGCTGGATACCCATCTTTACGCCCTGGTCGTGGCAGAAATCCACGATCTCCGCCAGCGGCGCGATCTGCGCGTCCTCCCAGACGCCCAGGTTGTCCACCCCGCCCCGCGCCGTCGGGTCGATATTCGCCCCTTCCATCAACACCAGCCCCGCGCCACCCACCGCGCGAGTTCCGTAATGGACTAGGTGCCAGCGATTCGCTTGCCCGTCCGGCTCCGCCGACCACTGCGCCATCGGCGCCAGCACCACCCGATTCGGCAGCGTCACACCGCGCACTTCGTAGGTATCAAACAAACCTGGCATCGCTTCTCCTTTGTTACTTCCCGGCGTTCATTCTATGGCCCCGCCGCGCTCGTCATCGCCCGCTCATTTCCCATCACCCACGGCCCCGGCTACGATCTCCCAGCAACCGCCCTCAACTCCCGGAGCCCCCATGAACGTCGTCCTCGTCATCCTCGACTCCCTCCGCCGCGACCACGTCGGCTGCTACGGCAACGACTGGATTCGCACGCCGTCAATGGACTCCCTGGCGACCGAGTCGGCCCGCTTCACCGGGTTCTATCCCGAGGCGCTGCCCACCCTGCAGGCCCGCCGCGCCATCCACACCGGCAACCGCGTCTTCCCCTTCACCAGCCACGTCAGCAAGAAAGGCGACACGGTCACCGCCCCCGGCTGGGGGCCCATCGGCGAAGAGCAGGTCTCCCTGGCCGAGATCATGGGCCACGCCGGCTACCGCACCGGGCTCGTCACCGACGTTTACCACCAGATGAAACCCTCCATGAACTTCCACCGCGGCTTCCACCAGTTCAACTGGATTCGCGGCCAGGAGGGCGACAAGTACCGCTCCACCCGCCTGCCTTCCAATGAGTTGCTCGAGCGGTACCTCCACCCCTCCTTCGATCCCGAGACCATGTCCCATCACCGCGGCCGGTTGCGCCAGTACCTGGCCAACATCAGCGACCGCCGCTCCGAAGAAGACTGCTTCGCCCCCCGGGTCTTCCGCGAGGCTATGCGCTTCGTCGAGGACAACTACCCCGAGGACTTCCTGCTGGTCATCGACTGCTTCGATCCCCACGAGCCGTGGGACCCGCCCGAGCGATACACCGAGCTGTACAACCCCGGCTACACCGGCCGCGAGCTGATCTGGCCGCCCTACGGGCCGGTCGGCGGCATCAGCGACGCCGAACTGGAGCACATCCGCGCCCTCTACGCCGGCGAAGTCACCATGACCGACAAGTGGCTCGGCCTCTTCATCGATCGCCTGCGCGACGTCAACGTCCTCGATGACACCCTGCTGATCGTCATGTCCGACCATGGCCACACCCTGGGCGAACACGGCATGTTGGGCAAGATCCCGCCGTACCAGTACCCCGACCTGGTCGACGTGATGCTGCTGGTGCGCCGGCCCGGCGGCGAAGGCGGCGGGCAGGTGGTCCCCGAGTTCTGCTACGACCACGACATCCTGCCGACCATCCTCAATTTCGCCGGGGTCGATCAACCCCTGCCGGTCGACGGCCGCGACCTCATGCCGTTGATTAACGGCCAGGATCTGGGCCGCCCGCACATCACCGGCGGCTACGTCGACTACGTCCGCTTCCAGGACCACGCCCACCACTACATCGCCCGCAACGACGGCACCAACGCCTGCCTGTACGACATCGTCGCCGATCCCGATATGCAGGACAACATCGTCGCCGCCAACCCGGAGCTGGTGGCCGATCTACACGCGAAGATTACGGAAGACGCCGGCGGGTCGCTCCCGACGATTCCCGACGAAGCCATGCGCGTCGCCGGTCCCTGGTACGAGCTGAACCGCCCGCCCTACGGCATCAACCCGAGCTAGTTTTCGGGGGCAGCATCCAGACCGCGCCGGTAGTCGAGATCTGGTCCCGGACCAAGCTGCCCGGCCGAACCCGCCCCTAGCTGACCAGGTAGAGCGTCGGGTAGATCAGCACCCAGGCCAGGTCCACGAAGTGCCAGTACTTCACCCCGCCCTCGACGCCCCAGTAGTTGCCCGGGCCGTAGCGGCCGTCGCGGCCCATGTTGTAGACCACCGCTAGCACCAGCATCCCGGTCACCACGTGAAACGCGTGGACCCCGGTCATCGTGAAGAAGATCGTCCCGAACGCCGAGTCCGGCGGGAAGTGGGCAAACGCCTCCGACCACTCCACCCCGACCCCCACCAGGAACACCAGCCCTAGCCCCAGCGTAAACAGCATGTTGCGCTTGAACCGGGCCTGGTCACCGTACTCGGCGGCCGCCTCGGCGCGGAACGCCGTCAGGCTGCTGAGCAGCAGCACCACCGAGATGCCCAGGCCCAGCAATTGGTTCAGGTCGTCGGGGCGCTCGACCCCGCGTAGGAAGTAGCGACTCGACAGCAGCGCCGAGAACAGGAAGGTCTCCGAGATGATGAACACCCACAGCCCCAGCCGGTTCATCCCGAGCCCACCGTGGCCGTGCTCGGCCGGTTCCGCGTCGGCGTGATCGTCGCTCCAGAGCTGCTTGACGTGCATGAAGTACCACGCGATCAGGCCCGCACCGGGCACCGCCAGCAGCACCATGAACCACAACGAGCCCGAGTCCATCGCCACGCCGACGATGTACTCCACCACCTCCACCACGAACAGCGCCGCGATCACCACCCAGCCCAGCCACAGCGCTCGGCTCAGCCCCGTCGATCCCGACTTGCCCTGGTTCACCATGTCAATTCCCCACCGTTCCGGTCGCCGGGCTCGAGTGGGCCGGCGCCTCCGGCGTGCCGTAGCCGTAGGGGTCGCCAGTCACCTCCGGAGGCGCGTCGAAGTTCTCCACCGGCGGCGGTGAGGTCGTCTGCCATTCCAGCGTCCTTGCGCCCCAGGGGTTCCCGACCGCGCGCTCCCCACCGAACCACGCCCGCACCATGTTGATGACCATAAAGATGAAACTCGCTCCGAGGAGGTACGACATGATGCTGATGATCTGGTTCAGATCGCCGAACTCCACGTTGTAGTCGGCCACCCGGCGATTCATACCCTGCATCCCGACCCAGAACATCGGCAGGAAGGTCAGCTGGAAGAAGACGAACATCGTCACGAAATGCAGCTTGCCCAGCGTCTCGCTGAACATCCGCCCGGTGATCTTCGGGAACCAGTAGTACAACCCGGCCATGATCATAAAGATCTCGCCGCCCATGATGGTGTAGTGGAAGTGCGCCACCGTGAAGTAGTTCTCCTGCAGGTGGATGTCCGTCGGCACGTCCGCCAGGAAGATGCCGGTCACCCCGCCGATCAGGAAGTTGAACACCACGCCGATCGCAAACAGCATCGCCGTTGTCAGGCGCAGCCGCCCGCGCCACATCGTTGCCAGCGCCGCCAGGAAGATCACTCCGGTCGGAATCGAGATCACCTCGGTCGTCGCCATGAACGGGATCAGCAGGAAGTCCTGCATGCCGCTTGTGAACAGGTGGTGCGCCCACACAATCATGCTCAGGAATACGATCGCCAGGATCGACCCGACCACGTACTTGTAGCCAAACAGCGGCTTGCGCGAGAAGTGCGAGATCACTTCCAGCTCGATCCCGAATCCGGGCAGAATCATCACGTACACCGCCGGGTGCGAGTAGAACCAGAAGATGTGCTCGTAGAGCAGCGGATCGCCGCCCTTCGACGCATCAAAGAATGACGTCCCGACCACCCGGTCCAGGATCACCATCAGCAGACCGAAGGCCACGAACTGGGTGGCGGTCACCGCGATCAGCGAAGCGCCCAGCACCGACCAGACGAAGATCGGCATCCGCATCAACGTCATCCCCGGCGCGCGCAGCTTGAGAATCGTCGTCGTGAAGTTCAACCCGCCGAAGATCGACGAAAGCCCGAAGGTCAGGAACGCCAGCAGGAACAACAACTGCCCATTGGCGTTCACCACGCTCAGCGGCGGGTAGGCCGTCCAGCCCGTGTCAAATCCGCCGAAGAACGGCGTCAGGATCAGCAGGATCGCCACCGGCGGCACGATCCAGTAACTCAGCGCATTCACCCGCGGGAAGGCCACGTCCTCCGCCCCGATCATCAACGGCACCAGGTAGTTGGCCAGCCCGCCGGTGATCGTCGCCACCGCGACCGCAATCATCATGATCCCGTGCAAGCCCATCACCGTGTTGAAGCCGTCGGCGCCCAGGATGTCCTCACCCGGCGTCGCCAGCTCCACCCGCACCACCAACGCCAGCACGCCGGCCAGCAGCATCAGCACCACAAACGTCACCAGGTACTGCAGGCCGATCACCTTGTGATCCAGCGAGAAGCGGAAGTAGCGCCGCCAGTCGGTTTCGGTCAGTTCCATGGTAGGCAACCGCAGCCACTCCCGCGCCCAACCCGACCACAGCCCCACCCCCAGCAGCCATCCGATCAGCGCGAAGAGGTAGCCCACCGCGATGATGACCTGCGGTTTGCGGATCGTCGCATCATCAGCGGGGATCGCCGCGCCCAGCAAGAGCGCTAAGCCCCAGCCGATCGCCAGGCCAATCGCGGCCCCGAGCAGTCCCCTACCTATTGCTTTGAAGGCCGACAGTGCGGCCATCGGCGTGCCTCCTGGCTACTACTGTTTCGTTGTTACCCACGCTTCGAATTCAAGCTGCGTCACCACCCGCACCGGCATCGTCATCTGCCCGTGCAGGACCCCGCAGAGCTCGGCGCATTGCACCCGGAAATTGATGTCGTCCCGGTAGTCGCCCAACTCCGTGGCCCGCACATGGACCACGGTCGTCATCCCCGGCACCGCGTCGATCTTCATCCGAAACGCCGGTATCCAGAACGAGTGCAGCACATCCACCGAGGTGATATCGAAGCGCACGTGAGCGCCGATCGGCAGCACCAGTTCATCCGTCGGGTTGCCCGAGAAAGTCGAAAAGCCGTACTCCGAGTAGCCTGCCCGCCAGAAGAACCGGCTCCCCTCGATCTCGATCACCATGTCCACCGGTTCGTCGGCCAGTTCCCAGAGCTCGTTCAATCCGGTGATCCCGGGATTAATGATCATCAGCACCGTCAGCGCCGTCGTCACCCCGAACCACGCGCCCATCACCTTCTTGTTCGCCTGGGTCGGCGGGCCGTCCTCCAGCGGGTCACCCCGGTGGCGGAATCGCAACGCCGAGTACACCAGCATGGCGATCACAAAGGCCATCACCGGAATCGCCAGCCGTACCAGCATCGCGAACGATTCGTCGATGATGATCGCCTGGTCCGCCGCCGCCGATGGGAAGAACTCTACGTTCCACGCCAATGCCTCGCCGGCGACCGTCAGGATCAGCCAGATCAGCCCAACAACAACACCGTCTCGACTCACGCCGCCCTTGCCCCCTAGTGCGACCCAATACCTCCGTGGACGGCCAAGCCGACCATCCATCCCCCTTCGGGTTTTTCAGATGACATAATAGGCAAAGGTCGGTACCTTGCCAACAAACCGACCCGACCGCGTCGTACCGCCCGCCCCGCTAGCCGGTGACCAGCAGCCCGGTCGCGTACATCACCAGCATCCCCGCCACCACCCCGGCCACGTTCAGCGGCGCGAAGATCGTCCCGTCGTCGCCGTTGCCCATCAGTCGCCCGATCTGCCACACCACCTGGAAGATCGCCCCCGCCCCAACCGCCAGGAACAGCGTCGCCCACATGGCCGAAAACGCGAACCCGCCCAGCCAGGCCCCGGAGCCACGATAAAGCTGTCCTACGGCGTCAGGGCGCTGTTCAAGAGCGTCGCCGCCAGCCCCCCGCCACCACCAACAGCAGCACCCAAGCGCCCACCACTCGCCACGGATGGCGGGCGCTTACGATCGCCAGCGATTCAATCGAAAGTGTCACGTTTGCCCCCCCGGACCGGCACCATCGATCCCCCCTACGTTCCCGTATCGGGGCCGGTCTCGCAGCCAGATTCTACTCCGGCGACCGCCCGCTAAACCCCTCGATTTTCCGTCACAGGGTTTCCGGCTCCCCCTTGCCCCTGGACAGCGCCAGCGCCGCCGTCAGCAGCAGGATCACCCCGGCGCCGACGAAGCTCACCCGGAAGCCGTCGGCCATGATCTCCGGCGGGGCGTCGAGCGCCGAGGACACCCCGGCCACGCCGGTCACCACCCCCGCAAACACCACCCCCCACACCACCTGCCCTAACCCCATACCGAACGTCCGCGACAGCGCTAAGAAGCCGCCCGCTAGTCCTCCATGGCGGCGTGGTAGTGCACCCAGCAGGGTGCTCGCATTGGGCGGCTGGAACAGCGCCTGCCCCACCCCAATCGCGATCATCGGCGCGATCAGCGCGCCGATCGTCGCGCCCGCTGCCAGGAGCCCCATCGCCAGCATCCCCACCGCCCGCAGCAGCAGCCCGATCATCGTCATCATCTGCGCCCCGAAACGATCAGAAAGCATGCCGCCCGACGACGCCAGCACCAGGCTCGACAGCGGGATCACCGACATCACCAGCCCAACCTTCGTGACCTCTAGTCCCAACTGATTCTGTAACATGAACGGTACCAACAGCACCGTCGCCCCGAAGGCCATGAAGTTCAGCACCGCCACCACCACCGCCGTTGTGAATCGCCGGTTGCGGAACACGCTCAGCGCCACCACCGGGTGATCCGAGCGTAGCTGCGACCACATGAAACTCGCAAACGCCACCACCACCACCGCGATCAGCGCTAGGATCGTCGGCGAACCCCACCCCAGCTTGCTCCCTTGGTTCAGGATGTAGAACAACGGCAGCATCCACAGCACCAGCAGGGCCGTCCCGGGAAAGTCGAACCTCTCACCCTCGGTCTTCGGCGTTTCCCGCAAGACCCGCCCCCCGATAAACGCCGCCAGCAGCGCAACCGGCACCGGCAGCAGGAAGATGTATTGCCAGCCAATCGATCCGGCAATCAAGCCGCCCAGCACCGGACCCAGCATCAGCCCGACCGACACCATCGTCACGTTCACGCCCATCGCCTTGCCGCGCTCGTTGGCCGGGAACGCCGCCACCAGCAGCGGCGGCCCCACCGCCTGCAGCCCCGCCGCCCCCACCCCCTGCACCGCCCGCGCCGCGTACAACCAAGGCAGCGTCGGCGCCAAGAAACTCAAGATGCCTCCGACGCCGGTCACCACCAGACCGATCAGCAGAAGCCGTTTGCGACCGGCCAGGTCCGACATCCTCCCGAGGGGCAGCAACAAGGCGTTCATCGTCAGGAACGAAACCAGCACCACCCATTGCACCGTCGGCAGATCGACCCCGTACTCCCCGGCGATCGTCGGCAGCGCCACCAGCGCGCTGTTCAGGTCCATCGCCGAAAACAGGAAGCTGCCGCTGATTACCGCCGCGACCTTCCACTTGTAGTTCCCGGCCGGGCTCTCCGTCGTGGTGGTCGCCATCAAACCGTCTCGCTCATGCTTGCTCTGCTCCCTTTTTCCGCGCCGAGCCTAGCATCCCGGTCGCCGCGCTCACCAAATGAGAAAGACGGCTCGGTCACCGAAGTCCTGGCCAACGAGGTCCGCCTGGGACTCCCCGGCGAAGACGGCGGCCCCGTCAACGGGTCGTTCTTGCTCGTCGTCGAGGCCACCGGCCCCAACGAGCCCCGCAAGGCCGCGCCGCGCACCGAGATCTGCACCATTCGAGTCATTTTCTGGGGCACCTTCGAGGGCGTGGTCGAGGAGGGCGAACGGCCGCTGGAGCCTTCCGGCAGCGCCATCTACAACGGCCGTTTCGAAAACGTCAACTGCGTCCTCGGCTTCAACTTCGATCTCACCGGCGAGTACCTGGGCTACGAGGTGGGCTGGCACGCCGAATGGACCGACTTCGGATACATGGGCGCCCTCGAGAGCGACGAAGACGGCGACGATCTCACCCTCGTCACCGACGAGTTGCTCGAGCCCTGATCCGCCCGGGCCGCGCCCGCCCGGCTGCTACCCTCGTTTCCACGACGCCGCCCGACCAACCGCGAGTTGCGACCATGACCGACCGGCTCACCCCCGCCCCCGACCGCTTCCCCGACGCCCCGCGCGTGGGCATCGGCATGATCGGCTACAACCTGATGGGCAAGGCCCACACCAACGGCCTGCTCAAGATTCCGCACATGATGTACCCGCCGGCGGCCGTCCCGGTGCTGGCCAGCATCTCCGGCCGGACCGAAACGGCGGTCGCCGAGGCCGCCGCCCGCTACGGCTACGCGAACTACTCCACCGACTGGCGCGACGTGGTCAACGACCCGGCCGTGCAGGTCCTGGACAACAGCGGACCCAACGCCCTCCACGCCCCGGCGACCCTGGCCGCCATTGAACTTGGCAAGCACGTCATCTGCGAGAAGCCGCTGGGCATGACCGCCGCCGAGTCAAGACAGCTCTGGCTGGCGGCCGAGGCCGCCGGCGTGAAGCACATGACCGCCTTCAACTACCGCTTCGTGCCCGCCGTGCAGTTCGCCCAGCAGCTCATCCAGGACGGCGTCATCGGGGACATCCGCCACTTCCGCGGCCAATACCTGCAGCCCTCGCTGGTGGACGCCGAAGCGCCGCGCAAGTGGCGGCTCGACCGCGCCGAAGCCGGCAAGGGCACCCTGGGCGACCTGGGTTCGCACACCGTCGACCTGGCCCGCTTTCTGGTCGGCGAGCCGGTGCGCGTCAACGGCATCGTCAAGACCATGGTCCCCGAGCGGCCCTCGGTGGAAGACCCGTCCGCGCTGCAGCCGGTGACCGTCGACGACGCCTTCGTGGCGCTGATGGAGTTCGGCAGCGGCGCCATCGCCACCATCGAAGGCACCAAGTACGCTACCGGGCGCGACAACTTCAACCAGTTTGAGATCAACGGAACCCGCGGATCCATCGCCTACAACCAGGAGGCCATGAACGAGCTACAGCTCTACACCGACGACGTAGGCCCCGACGGCGCCAACGGCTTCCGCCGCGTCACCTGCAGCCAGCCCGGCCATCCGTATGCCGAATACTGGTGGGCGCGCGGGCACATCATCGGCTGGGAGCACACCTTCGTGCACGAGCTGCACCACTTCCTGGACTGCATCGTCAACGACAAGGAAGTCGCTCCGCTCGGCGCGACGTTTGAAGACGGCTACCGCGTGGACGTGATCCTAGACGCCATCGCCGAATCTTCCGACAGCAACGGCAACGGCGTGACAATCAGCTTCTAGGCCGCCGGTTCCGGACCCGGAAGGGACTATCGCCCTAGGCGCTCTTCCGCATCTTCTCGACCCGCTGGTACTGGTTCAGGAATTCGCGGATCAGGTCGCCGGTGCGACTGAAGTCCAGCCCGAAGTTGCAGCGCGCCAGTTCGGTCGTACCCGAGCCGTCGCCGTCTTCGCGGATTTACAGGATCTGGCTGCTCAGCGAGAGCTTGGTCTGACCCGGCTCCGGCCCGTTCCACAACTTCTCCCAGGGGCGCTTGTCGCCGAGCGGGTCTTCCATGTTCAGCGCGAAATCCAGCCGGAAGCGCAGTCCCGGGGATTCTTCGGTGGTCGGGAGGTTCTTCGGGACCCGAGCGACGGCGCCGCCGGCGCTCAGGTTGGTAATTTCGGCGCGCAGCATACGCTGCTCGGAGCCGGCCGAATTCTGCACCGTCAACACCGCACTCGACACCTTAACATCCACCCGGTGGTCCTGGCGCCGCTGCGCCTTCTTCCAGCTGTCCGGCACGGATACCTTGATCACGCGGTCGTTATCTCTCACCTGGTCAGTCACTCTGGCTTGTCCCACCAGTCCAACGCCTTCCTTCTGGGCCGAGATCAGCAATTCGACACCGTCGCTGAAATGCACCGCTATCTCCTCGCCTTCCGGCACCTGCACTCCCATCCCGTCGGGCGAAATATTGGCGATGTAGCCGTTGAACGGGCGATGAGTCTCGTCCCGGGCCACCTCCAGGTGGACCACCAGGCCGGTCTCGACAACTTCTTTCGGCAAAATGGCAGCGTCCCATGGTGATCGATGACTGATCCCCATGGTCTATTTTCGGTCGAAACCGCGGTTCCTAAAGATGCCGGAGATTTTCGGTCACGCTTCCTTGATCCGGCGCGTTATCACTAGTGCGGGCGGAGGCCCTTCGAGGAGCGTCTCCCAGCCTCGCCGGGTGCTCCCCCGCAGCCCTATCTGAACCTGTGGTCCAGCCACTACCAGCAGGCCTCGGTTACGCGGACTTCGCCGCTGCCGACATCCGGCCGGGGAGCCGCCACCGGCGAATCCACCACGTCCCGCAGTCTTCCCCTTGCCCGGCTCCCGCCGCGATCGCGATGTCGCCAGACTTCCATCCCGGCACCGCCCCGCCCCACCCGACCGCCTAGTTGCTCTGCCCGTAGGCAGCGTCCTGGGCGTCCTTCGCCAGCATCCGCATGGCGTCGCGCAGCCGCGACAGCACCCGCGCCCGCCCCAGCACCCGCATCGTGTCAAACAGCGGCGGCGAGGCTTTGGACCCGGTGATCGCCACCCGGATCGGCATGAACAGCTCCCCGGCCTTCCAGCCCAGCGCCTCGGCCATCGCCCGCAGGTTCTCTTCCATCGCCGCCATATCGTCCACCCCGAAGTCCTGCACTAGTTCGAACACCGTCGACAGCGCCGCCGCCGTCTCCTCGGTGGTGCCATTCTTCTTCACCAGGAACTTCATGTCCGGCGTCACTTCCTCCACCAGGAAGAAGCGCAGCGCCTCCGGGAAATCGGCCAGCCTCTTAATCCGCTCCTGCTCCAGCGCCACCGCTCGTTCCAGGTAATCCTCATCGGGGATCGTCAGGCCGGCCGCCTCGATGAACGGCTTCGCCAGCCGCGCCAACTCCGCCACCTCCAGCTGCCGGATATAGGTGCCGTTGAACCAGTCCAGCCGGTCGAAATCAAAGATCGCGTTCGATTTCGTCACCCGCTCGATCCGGAACGTTTCGATCAGTTCGTCCATAGTGAACAGCTCGCGCTCGTCGCCCGGGTTCCAGCCCAGCAGGGCGATGAAGTTCACCACCGCCGCCGGCAGGTAGCCCTGCTCGCGGTACTCCTCCACCGCCACCGAGTCGTCACGCTTGCTGAGCTTCTGGCGCTTCGCGTTCAGGGTCAGCGGCATGTGCCCGAAGCGCGGCGGCGCCAACCCCAGCGCCTCGTACATCACGATCTGCTTGAAGGTGTTGGAGATGTGATCCCCGCCCCGCACCACGTCGGTGATCGCCATCAGGTGATCGTCCACCACCACTGCGAAGTTGTAGACCGGCGTGCCGTCCGAGCGGCCGACGATGAAATCGCCCCACAGGCCGGCGTCTTCTTCCAGTTGGCCCAGAATCAGGTCGTCGAAGGTCACCGCGCGCGGCTCGACCCGGAAACGCAGCGCCGCCTCTTCGCCGGCCTCCAGCCGCGCGTCGACTTCGTTGGCGTCCAAGTCGCGGCACTTGCCGGAATACTTCGGCGCGCGGTCTTCCTTCTGGGCCACTTTGCGGTCCTCGGCCAGCTCCTCGCGGGTACAAAAGCAGCGGTAGGTGTGCCCGGCGGCAGTCAGCTTTTCCAGCCATTCTTTGTGCGTCGCCAACCGCTCGCTTTGCCGGTAGGGGCCGTAGTCGCCGCCGGCATTGGGGCCCTCGTCCCAGTCCATCCCCAGCCAGCCGAGCCCGTCCAGGACCGCCTGCTCGAACTCCGGCGTGCTGCGCTCGCGAGAGGTGTCCTCGATGCGCAGCACGAACGTGCCTTCGCACTGCCGCGCCAGCAGGTAGTTGTAGAGGGCGGTACGGGCGTTGCCAATGTGGATGCTGCCCGTCGGGCTGGGCGCCATGCGGAATCTTCGCTTCGCGGTCAAAGGCGGGCTCCCCGGTGGTTGCAGTGGAATTCGATCGTTGCGTTTGTTTCGTGGCAGTTTACGGGCAGCCGCCGCCCGCCGGTCAATCTCCGGGCAGCCCGGCCACCTTCACGGCCCGATGGGCGCACGCCGACTCGTAGGCCGCCTCGATGCAGGCCACCCCGCGCCAGCCGTCGCGGTCGGTCACCGCCGGCGTCCTATCCTCCAGCAACGCTTCGGCGAATTCCCGCATCAAGAGTTCGTTCATACTGTCGCCGAACTGCACCTTCCGGACCCCGGCCGCCGGGCCGGTCTCCAGCGTGCGGGTCAGGAACTGGCCGGTCAGGTCGAACTCCAGCGCGCCCTCGCTGCCGAGGATGCGCAGCGAGACATCGCCCCAGTTTGTTGACTTGAGCGGCCGGTCCCAGCTCGGGTCGCAACTGCCGACCACCCCGCCTTCAAATGTGGTCAGCAGCATCGCCACGTCGTCCACCCGCAATTCCGGCCGCGCCAGCGTGCCCGCCTCCGCATAGATCTCGGCTACTTCGCGCCCGCCGATCCAGCGCATCAGGTCGATCCCGTGCACGATGTGATCCATGATCGTCCCGCCGCCCGAAAGTTCCGGATCGATGAACCAGCCGACCGGGGTCTTTTGGAGGTGATTGGTGGCGTGCATCGCCAGCACCGTGCCGATCTGCCCGGCGTCGATCCGCCACTTCGCGTCGGCCGCCCGCGGGTCGAACCGGCACGGGTAGGCCGGAATCAGGATTCGGTTCGTGGCCGCCGCCAGTTCGAGCAGCGCCGTGGCGTCGGCGACGTTGGTGGCGATCGGCTTCTCCAGAAAGACGTGCTTGCCGGCCCGGAGCGCCGCCGCGGCGTGCTCGCGGTGACACACGTTGGCCGAGCAGATGGTCACCGCGTCGATGTCGTCCCGCGCCAGCAGTTCGGCAATGCTCTCCAGCAGCAGCGTTGAATCGGGCAGGGCCGACCGCGCCGCCGCCCACTGCTCCCGCACCGGCTCGGCCGCCGCCACCAGCTCCACCATCGGCAGGTCGCGCGCCGCTTGCACCCAGCCGTGCTGGTGCGGGTGATCGAAGCTGATCGCCCCGAGCCGTAGCTTCTTCAAACTTCCACCGCCTCCGCCCCGCCGTTGACCCGCGCGGTCGCCGCCGCCAGCGCCAGCAGCGCGCCGGTGTCGGAGTCCCGCTCCGCCAACAACCCGCGGAGTTCCCGCTGCAATGGCGGGTCCAAATACTCCTCTTCAAGCACCTCCAGCCCATCAGCGAACAGGCGATTCGGCGCGGCCAGCGAGTCGTACTCCAGCATCCCAGCGGAGCCGGTTACCTCAATCAGGGTCCGGGCGGCCGCCACCGGGTAGGCGTTGCCGGCCTCGGCGTAGCCGATCGCGCCACTTCTGAAACGGACCACGCTCAGCGCCTGGTCTTCGGCTTCACCGCGCAGGGCCGACCGCCGGCAGAACACCCGCCCCACCGCCCCACCCAACGCCGCCAACGCGTCCAGCGCGAACCATTCCAGTTCCGCCAGCGTCGTCGCCGGGGAACCCAGCCGGATCACGCGGATCGCCGCCGGCGCGCCCGTTTCGCCGGCGTCCAACTCCGCCCGCAGCGCTTCGACCCTGGGATCCCAACGCGCCGGCCGCGCCACGATTAGCCGCTCGCCGTGGTCTTCAGATAGGGAAAGCAGCTCCCCGGCCCACTCCACCGGCGGCGCGTGGACCACCGCCTGCTTGCCGTCGACGAGCGCCACGGCCACCTCGGCCAACAACCCGGGCTCCGGCCCGGGCTCCGGGCCGGACACATCCAGCAAATCCGCCCCGGTCGATACCAACTCAAACCCCGGCAACTCCCGGTAGGCCGCCTCTCGCTCCGCCCGCCGCCGATCCCCAACCAGCCCCACCCACTTCACGTGCTCCCACCTCCGTCGCGCGTCTCCAGCAATCCCTTGCGCAGCGCCAGCGTCAGCGCCAGCGGCAGGCCGCCGTGCTCGAATTCGCCGGACACCACCCTGGCCAGCACCTCCCCGATCTCCATCCAGCGCACCGCGATCAACTCCGTGTCTTCCGGCTCGGCCGCGCCCTCCGTCAGGTCGCGAGCCAGGAAGAATTCGAACCTGAGCGATGTCAGCGCCGGCACCGGGTAGATGCCGCCGATCGGCTCCAACGAACCGGCCGACCAGCCGGTTTCCTCGCGCAATTCGCGACTCGCCGCCGTCGCCGGATCTTCGCCGCGCTCCGCCGAGCCCATCGGGATATCGGTCACCACCCGACCCAGCGGATGGCGATATTCGTCGATCAACAGGGTCTGTCCTTCGTCGCCAACCGCCAGGATTCCCACCGCCGTCGAGCGAATACCCAGGTAGGTATACAGGTGCTCGCGCCCGTCGTGGTCGGCGGCCAACAGGTCCTCGATCACCGGGAACCGCCCGCGCCAGGCCACTTTTGATTTCTTCACCGACCAGCCGAGGTCCATGGGCCATTGTCGCCCACCGCCCGGCCCGGCGTCACCCCCGCGCACGACGCTGTCTCGCTGGCGCACCGCGCCGCTTTCGTTTTGCGCGCGACCTGCCCACCGTACAGCAGGTTTCGTTTTGCGCGCTTCGATCGCGGCGCCAACCGTTCAGGAAGACACCGCCCGTGGCCTGGCCTGCGTGCAGGCCGGGATCCTTCCATCTCGTCCTCGAACCGACCGCGCCGGCATGTCGTCCCCCCGCGCCCCGCAGTCCGGTTACCGCGCCGGCGCTTCCACCAGGTGGAACAGCAGATTGGGATCGGCCCGCAGGCCTGCCAGGATCTCCGCCAGCGCGTGGGCCCGCGCCGTCAGGTTCAGGCCCGGCCCCACCCCGACCCAGCGCCGCGCGCCGCGCCGCACCAGCATCGCCACGACCGGCGGATCGAACGGGTACTCGCGCACGACCACCCGGAACTGGCGCAGCCCGGCGGTCAGGTCGGCCGCTCGCGCGGCGGCCCGCGCGGCCCCCGACTGGCATATTCGTTCCGAGCGCGCACCGGGACCGTCTCCGGTCAGGCCAGCCGGATTGTCAATCAAGAGCGGCCTCCCGGCATCGGACTCCGGTCGCGGCCCGCCGTGATCGCGAAGGCCATCTAGCCCGGCTTTCCCGCGCGTGCGAAATCGCGGATGCGCGCCTTTGCGCCCTCGGACAAACGTTCGTCCGACCACACGAAATACTCGAGGTAGAAGTCAAAGAGCAGGTCCTCGAAGGCCTCCCCGCTCATCCCGCAACCTTCGCAGAGGATGGCCCGCAGATTGGGCTCGGATGGCAGCAGCCGGCCGTGCTCCATGTCGCAGACCACGGACACCGAGGTGCCGGCCTGCCGCGCGACTTCGGCCATGGTCCGGCTGCCCCGGATGGTCTTCGCCCAGGCTCCCATGATTTCGGCTCCGCGCCGGGCGGGTAACAACCGTTGGCGGCCGGCCTTCGTCTTTGCCATCTGGTGCGTGCCTCCGGGGCGGGTCGCCGGCGAACAATCTTGTACGTACAACCGCGAATGCGTGGTTCTACGTTCTACGTAGATTCTCATTCTCACAACTAGCTTATGTTGCATTAGTCTGCGAAGGTAACTCACCGGGTTTACACGTGCCGCCACGTCCCCGTCGTCGTGTAAAATCCCTACCGACCCTTGGGGTATGGTCTAGTGGTAGGACGCTTGGTTCTGGCCCAAGTAGCGAGGGTTCGAATCCTTCTACCCCAGCCGATTTCACCGCCTTCATCCGCAACCTTGATATCCGTGTCGCGTGCTGGCCCGAGCTGCGTGCCGGTTGGGAGAGAACGCGGCGATGCCGCCTTCGCAGGTCTTTTCCGTCTTCCGGCGTTCGTGCTCGATCGGCGCACCAACCACTGAGGTTCCCGTGGATCCCGACCCCATCGAAATTCGCACTCACGGCGCCCGCGGCCCGACCGTCCTATTGCTTCACGGCGGACCCGGCGCACCCGGCTCGGTGTCCGACCTGGCCGCCGACCTCTCCCCCGAATTTGGCATCCTCGAACCGCTCTAGCGCCGCTCCGGCGGCCTCCCGCTAACCGTCGCGCAGCACGTCGCCGACCTGGCCGCCGTCACCCCCGATCGCGCCCCGATCGTCGGGCATTCCTGAGGCGCGATGCTGGCCCTGTCCTACGCCGCCCACCACCCGGAGCGCGTCCGATCGCTGGCCCTGATCGGCTACGGTACCTACGACCTCGACGCCCGGGCCGGCTTCCAGCAAGCGATCGACGCCCACATCACCCCCGCCGACCACGCCCGGATCGAGGAACTTGAGGCGCAATTCGAATCCGCCACCGACCCGGCCGGGCTCGACCGGCTCCTGGGCGAACTGGGGTGGATTTTCGGAGAGGCCGAATCCTTCGATCCCCTTCCCCCCGCCCACCTCGCGGTGCCACTCCCCGGCGACGGTCCCGGCTTCAACGAAACCTGGACCGATGTCCTGCGGCTGCAGGAACAGGGAATCGAGCCGGCAGCCTTCTCCTCTATAGAGGCCCCGGCGCTGATGCTGCACGGCGACGACGGTCCCCACCCCGGCCCCGCCATCCGCGACTCCCTGCGGCTGTTCATCCCCCACCTCGAGTACACCGGGCTGCCGCGCTGCGGCCACACCCCCTGGCGCGAGCGCCGCGCCCGCGAGCCCTTCCTGCGTATCCTGAGCGAGTGGCTCGCCGCGAACCCTGACTAGCCCGGCAACGCCGCCCGCCGCGATCCGCTAGTCTCCGGTCACGCCCGCGAGTGAGCCGACCCGTGCGACCGAGAAAGCGAGCCCCCATGCCATCCGAACCGATGAACCTCCTCATCCTCATGTCCGACGAGCACACCCGCCGCATGACCGGTTGCTACGGCCACCCGCAGATCCAGACGCCGAATCTCGACCGACTGGCCGCCCGTGGCGTGCGTTTCGACAACGCCTACGTCAACAACCCCATCTGCGTGCCCTCGCGGGCCAACTTCATCACCGGCCGCTACACCCACGACACCGGTCACTGGGACAACGCCCATCCCTACACCGGCGAAAAGGTCGAAGGCTTCGGCCACCGCCTCACCGAGGCCGGCCACCAGATGACCACCATCGGCAAGCTGCACTATCGCTACCTGGACGACCCCAACGGCCTGCCCGATTCGCGCATCGCCATGAACGTCTACGAGGGTAGGGGTGACTACTTCGGCAGCATGCGCTGGAACAAGTTGACCACCCACGGCGGCCGCGAACTCGGCCCCGGCCCGGGTGAATCGCACTACTCGCGCTTCGACCGCGCCGTCACCGCGGAGTCGGTCAAATGGTTGAACGAAGAATCCGCCGACCACGATGAGCCCTGGTGCCTCTGGGTCTCGGTCGGCTGCCCGCACCCGCCGTTCGTCGCCCCGGAAGACTTCTACGCGCTCTATCCCGAAGACTCCGTCGACATGCCGATCAACTGGCGCGAGGAAGATTGGCCCGATCATCCCTATTGGAACGAAGTCCGCCCCTGGCGCGGACCGGGCGGGCAGGTCGACGAGAAGAAGATCCGCAAGTTCGTCTCCGCCTACTACGGCCTGGTCTCTTTCATGGACGACAACGTCGGCCAGGTGCTCGACGCCCTGGAAGCCTCCGGCCAGGCCGGCAACACCCGCATCATCTACACCACCGACCACGGCGAGATGCTGGGCGGCAACGGCCTCTGGGGCAAGATGTGCATGTACGAAGACTCGGCCGCCATCCCCTACATCATGGCCGGCCCCGACCTGCCCGAGGGCGCCGTCGTCGACGCCAATATCAGCTGGGTCGATATGTTCCCGACCGTGCTCGATTGCGTCGGCGTGCCGTTGGCCGAGTCCGACGCCGACCTACCCGGCACCTCGCTGTGGCCCATCGCCCGCGGCGAATCCAACCCGACCCGCATCGCGTTTAGCGAGTACCACGCCACCCGCTCGACCTGCGGCAATTTCATGGTCAAGGACGACCGCTACAAGTTCGTCTACTACGCCGGCAACTACCCGCCGCAGCTATTCGACCTGCAGGAGGATCCGACCGAGCTAAACGACCTAGGCCGCGATCCGACCCACGCCGAAACTCGTGCCCGATTGGAGGCCGAACTGCGCAAGGTCTGCGATCCGGAGGAGGTCAACGCGCGGGCCTTCGCCGACCAGCGCGCGCTGATCGCGGGCTACGGCGGCGAAGAAGCCATTCTGGCCGAGGGACCCAAGATCGGCGCGACGCCGACGCCCAAGGAGTTCTACGAAGACGGCGAAGTGTTCTAGCCACCCGGCCTGTATCCGTGGCCCGGCCTGCGTGCAGGCCGGGTGGCTGAACTGCCCCTCGCGGTAGCGCTAACGCGGCCGGCGGTGGCGACGGGGGCGGGCCGTACCCCCGACCGCTAAGGTGTAGATGTGGGGACTGCCGCAGTTTTGCTCTCTCGTTGTCCTCACGAGAGGCACCGGCTTTGGAGTATCTGATTCTCTTCTTCATCGCCGTCGCGGCTGGTCTCACGGTGATGATGCTTCGGCCCTGGCTGATGCGCCGGTACTTCCCGGACCGGGCGGAGATTGAGTTCCGGCACTGGAGTCTCTACTACAACAGGGCTCCCCAGATGTTGAGTGTGCAGGCTCAAGCGATCATTACCCTAGACGGGGGCCGGGTCCACGCACAATGTGATGTCGAGATTGGAGGCGCCGTCCATCTGACGACGCTCGAAACTCCAGTGGGGCGGCACCTGTTCTACCCACGGATTCTGGTATTCAAGTTCGCTCGACAAGGGTCCGGAGTTCAGTTCGATCCGGAGGCACCACCAAAATGGGGAGAGTGAGGATCAAGTTGGAAGCGGGTGGGGCGGTCGAAGAGGAGTCCCGAGAACTTCCGCTGCAGGTCTCGTAGACGTAGAGAGGCCACGGGGGGCGGGTGTCTCTTCGGGCACGAGCGGGTGCCTGGCGAGGCAGGTAGGAGTCGAACCTGCAGATCTCGGAATTTCACGTGTGAGCAACCCGCTGCATCACTCGGGTACCAGTCCCCGGGCGGTCCCACCAAGCCGATACCGAGCCCGAGGCATCAAATCTCGCTACCCTGTTCGAGCCCACTCAGAACCAGTAGGGAGAATCCACCTTGTCCGCCGAGCCAATGAGCTTCCTTATCATCATGTCCGACGAGCACACCCGCCGGATGTCCGGCTGCTACGGGCACCCGGTCGTCCAGACCCCCAACATCGATCGCTTGGCGGAGCGCGGGGTGCGCTTCGACAACGCCTACTGCAATCACCCGATCTGCGTGCCCAGCCGGGCCAATTTCCTGACCGGGCGCTACACCCACGAGACCGGCCACTGGGACAACGCCCATCCCTACATCGGTGACGAGACCCCGTCCTGGGGCCACCGCCTGGCGGCGCAGGGGCACCAGGTGACCTCAGTCGGTAAACTGCACTACCGCTTCGACGATGACCCCAACGGACTGGCCGACTCGCGGGTATCGATGAACGTCATGAACGGCACCGGCGACTATTTCGGCTCCATGCGCTGGCGGCTGACCCGCGGCAACGCCGTCCCGCAGAACATCGCCAACTCCGGCGCCGGCGAGACCGAGTACATCCGTTACGACGTGGCCGTAGGCGACGAATCGGTCCGCTGGATCAAGGAGGACGCCCCCGGCTTCGAGAAGCCCTGGGTGCTCTTCTCCTCCTTCGTCACGCCGCACTTTCCGTTCGTCGTGCCTGACGAGTTCTTCAATCTCTACCCGCCGGAGTCGGTGGAACCGCCGATCAAGTGGCGCCAGCAGGAGTGGACCGCCCACCCGTACTGGGACTACGTCCGGCCGCTGCGTTCCGGACAGGAAGAAAACTTCTCCGAAGAAGACGTGCGCCGCACCGTCGCCGCCTACCACGGCTTGATCACCTTCATGGACAACCAGCTCGGCCGGGTGCTCGACGCGCTGGACGAGGCCGGCCTGACCGACACGACCCGCATCATCTACACCAGCGATCACGGCGAGATGGCGGGCAGCTACGGTCTGTGGGGTAAGTCCGCCATGTACGAGGATTCCGCCGGCGTGCCGCTGATCGCCGCCGGTCCTGACATCCCGGCCGGCCAGGTCCGCAAGACCAACGTCTCCTTCATCGATCTCTACCCAACGGCACTCGACTGCGTCGGCGTGGACCTGGAACCGGAAGACGCCGATCTACCCGGCGTCTCGCTGTGGGACATCGCGAAGGGCGCCGAGGTACCCGACCGCATCGTCTTCAGCGAGTACCACGCCAGCGGCTCGCCCACCGGCAACTTCATGGTCAAGGACGAGCGCTACAAGTTCGTCTACTACGGCACTGAGTACCCGCCGGAGCTTTTCGACCTGCAGGAGGATCCGACCGAGTTGAACGACCTGGGCCGCGACCCGGCCCACGCCGAAACCCGGGCGAGACTGGAAGCCGAGCTGCGCAAGATCTGCGATCCGGCAGAGGTCAACGACCGGGCCTTCGCCGACCAGCGCGCCCTGATCGACAAGTACGGCGGCGAGGAGGCAGTGCTGGCCGAGGGCAAGAAGATCAACTGGACCCGCCCGCCGACTTCCTTCCAGGACGACGCGTAGCGGGGCCGTCACCCCGACAAGCTGAACCGACGTACCCAAGCCAGGGAGCCTCTCATGCCAACCAAGCCGATGAACCTCCTCGTCCTCATGTCCGACGAGCACACCCGCCGCATGACCGGCTGCTACGGCCATCCGGTGGTCGAGACCCCGAACCTGGATCGCCTCGCCGCCTGCGGCGTGCGCTTCGATAACGCCTACGTCAACAACCCCATCTGCATGCCCTCGCGGGCCAACTTCATCACCGGGCGCTACACCCACGACACCGGCAACTGGGACAACTCCATGCCCTACTCCGGCGCCGAGTGCCAGAGCTTCGGCCATCGCCTGGCCGAGCAGGGCCACCAATTCACCACCATCGGCAAGCTGCACTACCGCTACCTAGACGACGACAACGGCATGCCCGATTCCCGCCTAGCCATGAACCATGAACGTTGTCGACGGTCGGGGCGCCTACTGGCTCAGCATGCGCTGGAACATCCAGCCGAGTAATGGCTACCTGGACGACGTCAACAACGCCGGCGCCGGCGAGTGCTCCTACACGCGCTTCGACCGCGCCGTTGCCGCCGAAGCCGAGAGATGGCTCAAGAACGAGGCCGCCACCCACGACAAGCCCTGGTGCCTGCTGGCCTCCTTCGGCTCGCCGCACCCGCCCTTCCAGGTCCCGCAGAAGTGGCTGGACACGTACCCGCCCGGCTCGGTGGACATGCCGATCAACTTCAAGCTGCAGGATTGGCCCGACCATCCCTACTGGAACGAGACCCGCCCCTGGCGCTTCCCGGTTGACGAAGACCTGCCCGAGGACGTCATCTGCAACGCGGTCGCCACGTACTACGGCCTGGTGTCATTCCTGGACGACAAGCTCGGCCGGGTGCTCGACGCGCTGGATGAAGCCGGCCTCACCGACACGACCCGCATCATCTACACCTCCGACCACGGCGAGATGCTGGGCGGGCACGGGCTGTGGGGGAAGATGTGCATGTACGAGGACTCGGTCGCCGTTCCGCTGATCGCCGCCGGTCCCGACCTTCCGGCAGGCGCAACCTGCGACGAAAACATCTCCTGGGTGGACATCTTCCCGACGGTCATTGACGGGCTCGGCGCGGCGCTGGCCGACTCGGATGCCGACCTGCCGGGCACCTCGCTGTGGCCCATCGTCCGCGGTGAAGAGTCTCCCGGGCGGCCGATCTTCAGCGAGTACCACGCCGCCCAGTCGCCTACCGGCAACTTCATGCTCAAGGACGAGCGCTACAAGTACGTCTACTACTCCGGCGCGCAGTACCCGCCACAGCTATTCGACCTGCTGGTCGATCCGACCGAGCGCCACGACCTAGGCCGCGATCCGGCCCACGCGGACACGGTTGCGCGCCTGGACGCCGAACTGCGCAAAGTGTGCGACCCGGACGCGGTGAATGAAGCCGCCTTCGCCGACCAGCACGCGCTCATCGACGAACTCGGTGGCGACGAAGCTGTAATCGCGCGCGGCCCGACGTTCCACTCGACGCCGCCACCGGAAGACTTCCTGGGAGCCGGTGGCAAAGTGTAGGACGTAGCCCGACCCGCG
>JASLPR010000031.1 GCA_030744875.1 Chloroflexota bacterium | reverse complement strand
ACGTAGTGGTTGAAGTTGCCTCCGTTGACCCCATTGCAGCCGCAGAGAGCGAGCATCACCGCTTCGTTGCGGTAGTACATTGAGGCGCCGTGGTACCAGTGCTGTATTCCCGGGCCCGTAATGAACAGGGACTTGCCCCTGGTCTTTTCGGCGTTTTCGGCGAACTCTTTGCCTACCTGGATGGCCAGGTTCCGGCTGACGCCCGTCTGGGCCTCCTGCCAGGCCGGGGTATAGGGCTTGGGATCGTCGTAGTCCTCAGGATAGTCCCCACCCAGCCCCCGTGAGACACCCGCCTGCGCCATGAGCAGGTCAAAAGCGGTGGTCACCAGCAGCTCTTCGCCGTCTTTGGTCGTCAGTTTTCTGGCCGGGACTTCGCGCAGGATCTCGTTGGCCGTTTGGGTCTTATTTTCGGTCTGCCCCATCAATATGCTGAAGGTATCGGTGAAGTCGCTGAAGGAGACCATGGCCTTCTGGTCGTCCTTGTCCAGCAGGGTGAGAAGGGGGTCGAAATCCTCTTTGGTGACGGCGTTCTTCAACTGGAGGTTCCAGTTGCCGGTGGGCTCTTCTTCCCAGCGGAAGCCGATCGAGCCGGTGGGAACGTGCAAGTCCCCATCGCCATCGGTCATGATGAGCTTCCAGTCGGCGTTCTCTTCATCGGCGTAATAGGCGATGTCGGACGCGCGGACAAACCGCCCCATGCTGTGGCTATCGCCCTCCTGATCCAGGACCACCAGGAAGGGGAGGTTGGTGTAGCGCTTCACGTAATCGGTGAAGTAGGGCGTTTCCCTATCGGCGTAGAACTCTTTCAGGATGACGTGGATGCAGGCCATGAAGTAGGCGCCGTCGCTTCCGGGCACCAGCGGCACCCAGAGGTCGCTGTACTTGGTCACGTCGGAGTAGTTGGGAGACACCACAACCACCTTCGCGCCCCGGTACTTGGCTTCGGAGAGGAAGTGCGTGTCGGCCGTGCGGGTCATATTCATGTTGGAACCGGCAACGACCCAGTAGGTACCGTGGTACCAGTCGGAGCTTTCGGCGTTCTCGGTCTGGTCGCCAAACATGGAAGACGACACGTGGGGCAGGTCGTGGTACCACTCATAGTAGCTGCAGTAAATGCCCCCGAGGAGGTTGTTGTACCGGTGTCCCGCGATGAAGCTGAGCAGACTCATGGCGGGAATCGGGGAAAACGTGGCCATATGGTCGGCGCCATATTTCTTGATGGTGTGAATCTGCGCCCCGGCGACCAACTCCGTCGCCTCGTCCCAGTTGACCCTCTTCCAGCCCGCCTTGCCCCTGGCGGTCTTGTACTCGTTCGACCGCTGCTCGTCTTCTTCGATGCTGGCCCACGCCTCAACCGCGTCCTTACCGCTCTGGCGCTCTCGATCGTAGTGATCCCATAGGACCTTGCGGATGTAAGGGAACTTGGGCCGTAGCGGGCTGTAGGGGTACCAGGATGCGGTGGCTCCCCGCTGGCAGCCGCGGGGTTCAACGTTGGGGATGTCGGGGTCGATCTGGGGATAGTCGGTCTTCTGGAGTTCCCAGCAGATGAGCCCGTCTTTGACAAACACCTCCCAGCTGCAGGCCATCGAGCAGTTCACGCCGTGGCTCGACCTCACGCTGTAGTCGTAGGACCACCGGTTCCGGTAGAAGTCCTCCCAGGAGCGGGAGTCATCGCTGACGCTGAACCATTTGCTCTTCATGGCCTTATTTCCACTCTCTTTCTTCCTAAGCGGAGCGCAAAGATGGTTAGCGCCACTATTGTCAATACGCCCGCCGCCAGGGTGGGGATGAAGAGACCCGGCAAGGTGCTGGGGGCGACTTCCCCGGTGCCCAAATAGGCGAGAACTGCATCAACCTGTTGGTCCGTCAAGCCAAGGTCCGGCATGGGAAGACCGAACTCCTCGCGGTTGGCGACGGAGATAGGATCGTTCTGCTCCTGGTGAACTGAGGGGGACTGGATCTGGATCTTCAACCACGCCCCCTCCCTTCTGTCGGTGACACCCTCGAGGTCCGGCCCCACGAGTGCGCCGCCACCGATGGTGTGACAGGCCGCGCACGTCTGCCCGAAGACGCTCTCCCCCTCGTCGTGGGAATCGGCCACGACCACCTGGGTCGCCAGCGCCGAAAGGAGAAGGGTTACCACCAGGACATTCACGGCAACGACCGCGTACCGGCGTAGCCTCGGCAGGCGTAGCACTTTCTTGCGCTCCATGCTTCTAGCCCTCATTAGGTGACGTGTTCGAGCTGTACCAAGCGGGCCTCGCAATTGTGGCCTCTCACACCTTCCCCAAACACGAGCGATTGTAGACAGTCTGGCGGGAACCCCCCGGTCCAGTACTTTGTGCACTCACGCACAAAGTACGGCAATTGTATATGCTGTCGGAAACGGAGGTCAAGTGCGGGCCGCGACACGACTGGCGGGCCGCTAGACGGTCTTTTGTCCCGCCAGATCGACAACGGAAACGTCGTCCGATAGCGAGTTGGCGATGTAGGCCACCCGTCCATTATTGGTCAGGACGATCCCCCGCGGGTTGTCCCCAAGTTCCACATGGCCGACGCCGGCGCCGGTCTCAAGATCGATGATGGACAGGTCGTTGCTTCCCGAATTGACTGAGTACAACGTGCCTCCATCGAGAGAGAAGGCCAATGCGAACGGCATGTTGACCGGCCGGTCGATCGCGTCAAGACCCAATTCCTTGCGTTCAATCAGTGCCCGGCACTCCAGATCGATAACCGAGACAACTGGCGCGATCGTCGTATCGAACTGAAGGTCCGGATTGGATACCCGTGAACGAATGTGCGGGAGGTAGGCCTTCTCGCCGGATGGATGGGTCGCAATGAACTGCGCCGCGTTGCTCTCGCTACCCGTGCTCACAACGGTGCGCACGCTGCCCTCGCCGAGGTCGATCAAACTCACCTGGACCGTCAGAAAGTGGGTCACAAAGAGACGCCGGCCGTCGGCCGAAACGGCCAGCTCCCGCGGGTTGGCCTCCACCGGGATCGAACGCCGTCTTGCAAGCGTCCCGGTGTCGAACTCAGCGATGGTCCCCGACCACGCCTCGGAGACGTAGAGCGACTGGCCGTCCGGGCTCACGACTACGCCGTAGGGTTGGCGCTCGGTGCCGATCGTGGCTATCACCTCACCCAGCGCGACATCGATGACACTAATACTCGCGTCACCGAATTTGGCTGCGAACGCCGTCAGGCCTCGGGGGTCCAGCGCAACCGTACGGGGTTCTTTGCCAACCCCTACTTCAATCATCGGTGTTCGGAACAGGGTGTCGATGATGGTGATGGAGTTCGAATCAGTAATCACCGTGACGAGGCGCCGACCATCTGCCGAGAGCGCGATAACGCTGCTCGAAGCCGGTCGCTCTGCGCCGGCAGTCGCTCCTACAAAAGAGATCGAGTTCTCGGCCGCCGCCGGCGATCCGGTCGCGGGACCGGCGGCCGGGGTCGACGCTCGCGCCGAGCCCTGTCCGACAAGCGCGAGCAACAGGAGAGCCCAGCCAAGCGGCGCAGATATGGATTGCAGCCTTGCCCTGCCCCGGCGAATCATTGCGCTGTCCTTCTGGTTACGGCCCGAAATTCCGCCAGGTACGGCCACCGCGGGCTCACCGGCGGGGCTAGACGCAGGCGTCGTCGGTGCGGCCCGCCCCGCTGTTGGTGAAGGTGTTGGCGGATAAATCCAGGCTGGATGACGAGCAGCTGACCCAGATTCCGGTGGTGTTGTTCTGGATGGTATTGGCCAGGCCGCCGGCGCCGCCGAAGGTCGGCTCGGCGCCGCTGATGAAGTAGACGCCGACGCCGATCCGGCTGCCGCTGTTGACGACGCTGTTGTCGAAGGTGTTGCCGGTGACGGTGCCGTTGGTGGACCCGCTGGAGAGGTAGACGCCGGCGCCGGTGCCGCTGATGGTGTTGCCGGTGTTGTAGAAACTAAAGACCGACTGAACTTTGGTCAGGCGGTTGAGTTCGCCGGTCAATTCTTCCACGCGGCTCTGAAACCGCGGGTCGTCGGCCGTCAGCCTCGCGTGGCTGATAACCAGCAGTTCCGTCTGTTCCTCGACCCCGGCGGATTCATCGCGCTTATCGGAGCGTTCCTCCAGCAATTGCGCGGCGATTTGCGACTCGCCGACGCCGCCGCCGTCGTTGCCCAGCTGCTTCATCTCGAACGTACTCGACACGAACCCGGCCAGCACCAATGTCATCACCGCCGCCAGCACCACCCACCAGCGATGTGCCGCGCTCCAGCCCGCCACTTGCGCCGTCGGGGAGAGCCGGATGCTCTCCTCGCTGATCTCTGCGTTGTTCGTCGCCTCCTGTTTCATGATGTCTCCCGGCCGCTAATTCTTGAACCACGACCAGACTACGAATGGGCAGCACCCCCCCCCGGCATCGTCACCCCGACCTAATCGCCAATCGTCACCCCGGCCTAATTGCAGGAAGCCCCGCTACGCCCGAGGGCCTAGACCTTTGGGGCTAGCTACAGGTCTCAGCGCGGAGCTTCGCCCCGGCTGGAAAGCTTCGACCCGGTCCGCTCCCCGCGCACAACGTCCCCGGCGGCTCGAATCACGACACCTTCGCCGCCTCGCGAGAGCGCTGCCCGTCACCGGTCCCGGACCGCGGCTTGACAGACCACCGGACCGTCGCAACGATGTCGGGACGACCAAACTTCCCGTCGATGGAGGAGATAGATGGCGAAGAAAGTCCAGTCGCACGTAGATCCTTTCTACTACCACTACCCCGCCGGCGCGACCATCGTGACCAGCCACGCCGGCGGGTGCGACAACGCCATGGCCGTCGCCTGGCACTCGGCCGTCTCCCGCGAACCCCCGCTCTACGTCATCTCCATCTCCCCGGAACGCTTTACCCACGGGATGCTCCTGGAATCAGGCGAGTTCACCGTCAACTTCATGCCGGCCGATCAGGCGGAACTTGTCGCCCTGGTGGGCGGCTCCAGCGGGAGCGACGTGGACAAATTCGATGCGTTCTCGATCGACGCCGAGCCCGGATCACAGGTTGCGGCGCCGATCCTGGCGACCGCCTTCGCCGGCTACGAATGCCGGGTGGTCGGGCGCCACACCTACGGCGACCACGATCTGTTCATCGGCGCAATCATGGCCGTGCAATGGGAAGAGTCCGCCTACACCGACGGCCGCTGGCTCGACGTGGAGCGCCTGTCGCCGATCGTCTACCTGGGCAAGGATCTCTACGGGGGGGCGACTCCGCCGGCGCTCATCGACGGGGATGAACTGGTCCGCGAGACCCTGGGAGGCGGCTGACCGAATCCCGCCGGCGGGCATCGTCCCGGGCCTTCAACCCCGTCCCCGCGCCCCGCGTCGCGATCAGAATCCGCGCTCGGCGCACTGGCGGTTGATCTCGTCGATGATCTCGCGCACGCGGATCGACTCGGCCTGCGTGAACTGCGGCAATTCCTTCAGGCCCGCCGCGAGGCAACGGTGCACCGCCCGCGCCTGGTACACAAAGCCGTGCTGGTTGCCGTGTCCCCAGGTCCAGCCCTGGTACTCAACCAGCTTTTCGCCGTCCCAGCGCGAGCCGGCCGGCTCGCCCCGGGTAAACGGCGCCGGCGTCGGCACCGGGTATTCAAAGCGCTTCACGCTGTCGAACGAGCCGTGGCTGGGGTTGCGGTCATTCTCCCAGTGGGACTCGTAAAAGTCACCCACCCAGCCCCCGCTCTGGTCCAGTTCCCAGCGCTGGTTGTGGGCATCGCCGGGCGCGACGTACTCGCCGTCGGGCCCGGGCACCGGCGGCCAACCGGCGCGGATAGTCAGCGCGGTCGGGTGGTGGGCCGGGGCCTCAACCGATATGCGGCCCGTCGTGCCGATGTACTCGGCCACTTCCGGGAAGCGCCCCGACGGGAACGTAATCACCGCTACGCCCTCCTGCTTCATGTACTGCAGGACCACCGCGCCCGGGTTGGCGATGTGGCCCGAGTAGACCCCGGCGGGATACTCCTGGGGAAGCGGCTTGCGCCCCGCCGCCGCGACCACCGGCATCTCCCCGGCTCCGAAACCGGTCACCGCCGGGTCCAGCGCGTAGACGGCGTCCGGGTAGTCGGCCTGCACGACCTCCAGCTTGCCGATGTCGCCGCGCGCCATCGCAGTCCGCGCGTGCTCGACCGCCGGGAAGCAACGCAGCCACATGCCCTCCTGGCAGAACAGATCGGCCTTTTCGGCTGCCGCGTACGCGTCGCGGGCCTGCTCGGCGGTATCGGTGAAGGGCTTCTCGCAGAGCACGTGCTTACCGGCGGCGATGGCCAGCATCAACTGCTCGTGATGCACCCAGGTCTTCGAGGAGATGTAGACGATATCGACGTCGGGGTCGTTGCAGAGCGCCTCGTAGGAGTCGTAGGCGGTCGGGATGCTATGGGCGGCGGCGTAGGCCTCGGCGCGATCCCGGTCCCGCGCCGCCACCGCCGTCACCGTCGCTCCGGGGACATCCTGCAGCGACTTAATCCAGTCGGAAGCGATCGCCGATGCGCCGATGACGCCCCAACGCAGCTTGAAGTTGACGTCATCGGCCCGGGTCAGACCGCGACGGATGTCCATCGGGGTCTCCATCGGGAGCCCGTCGTGCATGTTCGGGTTGTAGGTCCGTCGTTCCTGGCTCATGGGCATTGATCCTTCGCTGGGCCGGCCTCCGCGCCCCCGATATTACGCCGATCCGACCCGGCCGATCCGGCTCGATACCCGCTTAGCCTAGGATTGAGCCCGTCCGACGCAATATCCGCCAGGAGAAGGGATCCGGCAGCGTGACCGAGATGAACCGACGCGAGCGCCTGCTGGCCGCGACCACCGGCCAGATGGCCGACCGCCTGCCCTTCTATCACTACTGGCGCCACAGCCAGATCGGCTGGGCCGAGCGCGAGTGCCGCAACCGCGGCATGGGCATGAACTGGACCCGCCCGCCCTACGTCGAAGTCATGCACGGCGTCGAGGTCAGCGAGAAGACGGTCGTCTCCCGGGGCCGGCCGGTGATACGCCGCACCTACTCAACCGCCGTAGGCAGCCTCTACCTTGAAGAAATCCGCGAACCCGGCACCGGCCAGTGGCACGCCCAGCGCAGCTGGAACGACGTCGCCCCCTGGCACACCGTCCGCCTGGTCAAGGACCGCGACGACTACAAGATCCTCAAGCACATCGCCGAGAACACCGAGTACGTCGCCGACTACTTCCCCATCGAACAGGCCCTCGATTGGCTGGGCGACGACGGCGTCGTCATGGACCACTTGCCCCATTCGCCGATGCAGATGCTGATGATCGACTGGGTCGGCAGCGACGCGGGCCGCTTTTTCTACCACCACGCCGATTGGCCCGACGACGTCGAGGACTGCTTCCGCGCCATCTCAAAAAGCCGGGAGGATATGTACGAGATCGCGGCGAAGTCGCCGGCTCCGGTCGCGCTCTGCGGCGACAACCTCGACGGCTTCCTGGTCAGCCCGAAGCTCTTCCAGAGCTACTTCCTGCCCGAGTACGAAAAGCAGGCGGAGGTCATGCACGAGCACGGCAAATTGATGGCCGTGCACATGGACGGCCGGATCGGCTCGCTGAAGGATCTGATCGCGCGCACGTCGGTGGACATCGTCGAGGCGCTGCACCCGCCGCCGATGGGCGATCTCGCCGTCAGCGAGGCCCTCGGTCTCTGGCCCGAGAAGGCCGTCTGGGTCGGGTTTCCGGACTCCACCTACAACGCCGGTCCGGAGGAGACGAAGCGCTACGCCATCGAGTTTCTGCGCGGGCTCGGCAGCGGGGAGCGGCTGGCGGTGGCGATGTCCACCGAGAACATCGTGTCCAACGAGAACCTCATCGCCCTGACTTCGGTGCTGGAGCGGACCGAATTGCCGCTGACTCCGGCGAAGATCGACGCCATCGAGCGGGCAGTGCTCTAGGGCGGTGCTGCCGTCATTCGGTCGGCGTCTCGCCGGCCGGCTCATCCAGAACAAACGCTATCGCCGCCCGCACGCCCCGCCGGTTGCGCGAGAAATCCGGGTCCCAGTTGCGGTTCAGGTCGATGCCGCGGGCGTTCTCGCGGGTCTCGGTAAAAGCGCCGTCGGGATTCATATCCGACACGAAGGACAATCCGATGCCTTCCGGGATTTCGGCCGGGCTGGCGCGGAAATGGTCGAACAGCAGCCGCGCCAGGTCGCTGGTGTTGCGTTCCGCGCCGCCGTGGATGCCGCCGCTCACAGCGATCCAGCGCGGCCCGCGGCCGAGTTCGTGAGCGATCACGAGCCGTCCCTGCACCGAGCGCGCCACCGTCACCGGGGCGAAGGGGAGCGATCGTGCCGCCGGGAGGGCGAGCCGGTTAGAGGCAACCGCCGGTATTCTCGGTGGAGGCTTCCCTGCCGCCCGCGCCACCGCCGGTCCCGCCAGTCTTCCGAGAGTCATCACCGCCGGCGCCCGCCGCAGGCCACCGACCACCACCTCCCGCCGCGAATGCCTCAAGCCCACTATTCCATCCCTCGGCGCCGATATCTCTGTCAATGGCATCCCCGGGGCAGGCCATCCACCGCCCGAAAGGCACTAGGCCGGGATCGCCAGTCGGGGCTCGGGGAACGGTGCCTGCTGCGCGGCCATCACCGCCTCCTGCTCATCCTCGCTCAGCCGCGTATAGTTCTCGGCCGCCACCAAGATCGCCGGGATCACCGTGGCCTCGCCGGCACTCGGCGCGGTGTGAATCCTTCCCTGCGAAAAAGCCAGTTCAGCTACGTCGCGATCTCGTCCGGATCGCGATACGGGTCGTACCAGGTTGTCGTGTCTTTCCTCTACGTGCCGTAGCCGCCCCACATCACCATCTTCAAAGTCTGGATTCCCACGTCGCGGGCGCTCGCGTACTCCAGCAGCGCCGTCGCGTCCTCGCGGTACTCCGGGTTCTTGTACATCGCCGCACACACCGGGAACATGATGGTGTCGAAGTCGAAGCGTTTCAGGGCCTCCAGTTGAACCTTCGGGATATAGGGCCCGTGCCCGGTGATCCCGAGCCACTTCGTCAGCCCCTGCGCGCGCATTTCGACCAGCGCGTCGATGGCCCCGCCCTTCATCAGCGCCGCGTCCAGTTCGGCCATCGTCGTCAGGCCGTGGAGTTGAAACAGGTCGTACTCCGCCGCGCCCAGCCGCTGCATGCCGTCGCGGATGTCGGCCCAGGCTTCAGTGTAGATGCGGGTCTCGGTCTTGCAGCCCAGGAAGACGCGCTCGCGGATCTTCGGCAGCCAGGGCTTGAGCCGCTCCAGCGCCTGTCCGTAGGCCGGGGCGATGTCGACGTGATTCACCCCGGCGGCCAGCATCTGCTCGACGGCGACGTCGGACAGCTCCTGCGAAACCGACCGCAAAGCCGCCGCCCCGAAGGTGACGATCGTGCTCTCGTGCCCGGTCCGGCCGAGGCGTCGCTTTTCCATGTTCGTCTCCCGGGGGTCGGGCGGCTGCGTCGGTAAGCCATTGTCCCGTGCCGTCGCCGGAATCCCAAATCGCGTCCGCCAGGTACATGTATGCCCGGGATATCATGACGACCGCCCAGATCGGGTCGATCAAGCCGGCCCGGACCATGCACGCAGCAGGGACAGCAGAGAGGGAACCCATGGACTACAAGCCCTTCGGACGCACCGGGGTCAACGTCAGCCGGCTGGTGCTGGGCTGCATGATGTTCGGCATGAAGACCGACCTCGAAGACTCCTGCGCCATCATCGACCGGGCCATCGACGCCGGGATCAACTTACTGGACACCGCCAACGTCTACGGCGGCGGCGCATCGGAGGAGTTCGTCGGCGTTGCGCTGCAGCGCAACGGCCAGCGCGACCGCATCTTCCTGGCCACCAAAGTCCACGGGCGCATGTCCCCCGAGCCCAACGACCTGGGCAACAGCCGCCTGCACATCATCGCGGCCTGTGAAGCCAGCCTGAAACGGCTCAAGACCGACCGCATCGACCTCTACCAGTTGCACCGCCCGGACGCGCACATCGCCATCGACGAGACCCTGCGCGCCATCGACGACCTGATCACCTCGGGCAAAGTCCGCTACGCCGGCACCAGCAATTTCGGCTCCTGGCAGGTGGTCGAATCGCTGTGGGCCTCCGAGAAGCACGGACTGAATCGCTTCGTCTGCGACCAGTCGCCATTCAATCTCGCCGACCGCCGCGCCGAGCGCGAGCAACTGCCGATGTGCCGCACCTACGGCCTGGGCTTCATCCCGTGGTCGCCGCTGGCCGGAGGCGGGCTGACCGGCAAGTACCGGCGCGGCGAGCAACCGGCCGCCGGCACCCGCTATTCCGATCCGAACATCCCGAACCGGTTGGCGCGGTTCGGCGACCCGGTGGTCGATATCGCCGACGGGCTCGCCCCCATCGCCGCGGCCCACGGCGCGTCCGTGGCTCAGATCGCGCTGGCCTGGGTGGCGGCACAGCCCGGGGTCACCGCGCCAATCGTCGGCCCGCGCATCATGAAGCAACTGAAAGACAACCTGGGCGCGCTGGAAGTCGCATTGACCACGGAAGATATGGCCGCCATCGACCGGCTGTCCGCCCCGGGCACCAATGTCGCCGAATACTACGAGGCCAGCTTCACCCCGAACGTGCACCGCTTCTAGACGGCGCTCGGGCCACAGAATCGCACGCGGCCTAAGGGATATCCGTCCGATCGAGCCGGCGGATGGTCAGCACGATGAACACCGCCGTCACCAGCGCCGCGCCGATCAGGCCGGCGGTCGGGCTCAATTCGATGGTCACGTTCTGCAACCGCTCCTCGTCGAGCCCGCGCACGATCGCCAACATGTACTGGCGCACCGACAGGAAGCGGGTGCCGCCGAGGAAGCTCGACAGCGCCGCCTCCCAGACGAAGATGTAGGCGATTCCAAACGGCAGCGCGTAGCGAATCGCCAGCCCCGCCCAGGTAAAGAGCGTCGCGTAGGCCACCGTCCCCACCGCCAGCGCGGCGATGGTCACCGTGGCGTGACCGGCGTCGCCCTCGGTACTGACGAACGTCGAGAACCAGGCGCTAACCAGCACCGGCACGCCGCCCACCAGCAGCGCGGCGATCAGCTTGGCCGCCACGATCCGCCAGCGCGCCACCGGTTTTTGCACCAGGAACGGCAGGGTGTGATCGTCCAGTTCGTTGCCGAACGAGGCCGCCGCCAGCACCAGCATCACCAGCGGCAGGATCGTCGAGGCGATCAGCTCGTTGGTGAGCCCGTTGCTGAACTCCAACGGCGTCATATCGGCGTCGACGAGCGCGAAGATCGCCGCGAACACCAGCGGCAGCGCCGCCAGGATCAGCACCAGCCACATGCGTTTGCCGCCGGCGAGTTGCCGGATGGAGAGCCGCGTCAGCACCATCAACGCCCCGCCCATCATTGCTGCTGCGCCAGGTATTCGAAGACACTTTCCAGGGAGTCATCCAGCGGCTCGACGCGCACAATGCGTACGCCGTTGTCGCGGGCGATCCGCGGTAGCGCGCGCTGCAACTCGGCCACCTGCCGGCTGCGCACCCGCAGGCGCTCGTTCTCGTCGACCTCGACCGACATCACCGCGTCGATGGCCATCAATCCGGCGGCCAGCACCCGGGGGCGGTCGGACTCGATCCGCACCAGGTAGGGCCGCTCGTTAAGTTTCTGGCGAATGGCCCGGTACTGCCCGGTGGCGGCCACCTTGCCGGCGGTCAGCAGGATGATCCGGTCGGCCAGCGTCTCGACCTCTTCGAGGATGTGCGACGAGATCACGATGGTGTGCCCGCGAGCGGCAATGCGGCGCATGACCTCCATAAAATGCAGCCGCTGGGGTGGGTCGGTGCCCGAAAGCGGCTCGTCCAGCAATAGCACTTCCGGCGAATGTACCAGCGTGGCCGCCAGGCGCATCCGTTGGCGCATCCCGCGCGAGTAGCCGCCCAGGCGTCGGTTCTGGTCGGCGGCCAGATCCACCAATTCGATCGCCTCGTCAACCGCCGCCGCCACGTTTGTCACCGCCTGCAGGCGCGCGGCGATTTCCACCATCTCGCGCCCGGTGAGGAAGTCGTAGACCGATTCGTGTTCGGACATCGCACCGATGCGGCCAAAGATGGCCGGGTTGCTGCGCACTTCTTCGCCTAGCACGCGGACCGTGCCGTCAGAAGGGTCGCCGAGGCCGCCAATCATGCACAGCAGGGTCGTCTTGCCGGCGCCGTTGGGCCCCAGCAGCGCGGTGATACCGGGGAAGATCTCGAACGAGACGTCGTTGACCGCCACCACGTTGCCGAACCAGCGCGAGACGCGCTCGACGGTGATGGTCGGCGTGGCCGCTCCGTTGGTCGCCGGCGCGTCACTCATCGGCCCTGCCCCCGGTAGCGCCACCACAACAGCACGCCAAATCCGGCGGTCAATACCGTCTGCCATGCGAAGTAGATGCGTTCGTCCAGGGGGCCGACCGTATCGGCGTCGAAGATCCAGTGGACGACCGACACGGTTACCATCGGCAGGTTGATGAGGCTCGCCCATTCGCCCACGGCTCCCGAGAAGGCCTCCCGGCCGATGCCCCCGATAGCGGCGCTGATGACCACAATCGCCAGCGTCCCGATGGCCGCATAGGGCCTGCGCACCGTGAACGAGGAACCGCACATCGCCAGCGTGGCCAGGAAGATGCCCAGCAACGCCCCCGCCGCGAACAGCCGGGGCAGCGCCAGCCAGTTGTCGATGGCCCACTCACGCGGGTCGGAGGCCGACAGCGACTTCCAGAAGAAGATCAGTAACTGCGGGAACCACAGCGTCAGCACGGTCACCGTCAGAAATGCCAGCCAGCGCGCGCCGATATAGTCGGTGGCCGTGATCGGACGCACCAGATATAGCGTCAACACGCCCTCGCGCCGGTCGGGGCACAACAACTCCGGCGCAACCACCGCCGCGAACAGCACACTGAAGAACATGGCCCCGTCGTAGTACTCGGCGAAGCTGGGTCCCTCAATGTCGGCGATGCTGCCGCCGAACGTGGAGATGAACGCGGTTATGACGATCACGATCACCGCCGGCAGCCAGACGAGCCCGATGAACGTGAACGGCACGACCTTCTTGGTCACCCCCCGCCCCAGGCCGAGGGTTATGCGGATGCCATCGCGCCAGATGGCCCGCCGTGCCTGCCAGCGGCCGTGGCGCTCGCCGTCGTAGCCCTGGTAACCGAGATCGAAGACCTCGCCGATCCCAGTGCCGCCGTCGGCCGGCCCTTCGTGCTCGATAGCCTGGCTCATTCGGAGGCCTCCCCGTCGGCCGGCGGCACGAATATTTCAGTCAACGAGTGCCGCTCGGGGGCCAGCCGGTAAAGCAGCGCCCCCGACTCGACCACCGCGTCGCGCACGGTGTCGTAGTCGGCGCCAGTGGCGTCTTCGAGAATCAACGTCCGCCCGTCCACCCGGGTGGCCAGGCCGCGTCCGGCCAGCGTCGTCGCCAGCGCTGCCGCGCCTTCGGCCAGTTCGATGATCAGCGTCTCGGTCTCCTCCAGGAAACCGGCCACCGGTCCGGTGCGCATCACCAGTCCGGCGTCGAGCACGATCACCCGCTCGCAGGTGCGTTCGATATCGCCCATCAGGTGCGAAGAGAGCACGATGCTGATGCCGAAATCGCGCCCGGTGCTGCGGATCAGGTCCAGCATGTCCTGGCGACCGCCGGGATCGAGCCCGGCGGTCGGCTCGTCCAGCAGCACCACCACCGGGTCGTGCACCAGCGCCTGGGCCAGTTTGACTCGCTGCTTCATGCCGGTGCTGTAGGTGCCGATGGCGCGGTAGCGCTCTTCGAAGAGGCCGACGTGGCGCAGCATGTCGGTGGCCCGCACTCTCGCCGCGACCCGGGGCAACCCGCTCACCTCGGCCATGTGGGTCAGGAACTCCGCCGCCGGCAGCGCGCCGGGCAGGCAGTCGTGCTCGGGCATATAGCCAATCCGCTGCCGGGCGTCGATCGGGCCCGCACCGGGTATCGCCAGGAAGTCGGCCCGCCCGGAATCCGGCTGCAGCAGGCCCAGGAACAGCTTCAGGGCGGTGCTCTTGCCGGCGCCATTGGCCCCCAGCAGCCCGGTGACCCCCGGCTCGATGTCAAACGTCACCCTGTCAAGGGCGCGGACAGAGCCGTAGTGTTTCTTGAGGTTCTGGGCACTAAGGAGTACGGTCATGAAAACAGGATAATAGAAGCGACAGCGATTGCGTGATGCCGCCCGCCGCGCGTTCAGGGGGGACACCCCCAATACCCGGCCCCCCGCGAATGCCGGAAGACATTCGGGATCGGGCGGTTATCGCCGTCCCGCCGGCCCGTTTCAGCCGGTGGCTGGCATAATGGCAGACATCGGGGAGCGCCGCCGAGCGGTCTATCGTCGCCGATGGCGAGAGGCACCCGGGTGCTAGGGAGGAGGCGCCGATGACAGAGATCGCCGTGGGAAGGGTTACCCACTGGTTCGGCAAACTAGGCGTGGCTGGAATCGAGTTGACCGGGACGCTAAGCGTTGGCGACACGATCCACATCAAGGGGCACACGACCGACACCACGCTGGTTGTGGAGTCCATGCAGAACGAGCACCAGGCGGTCGAGACCGCCGGCGCTGGGGACGATGTGGGCATCAAGCTGATCGAGCGGGCCCGGGTGGGCGACCCGGTCTACCGGCTGGACCCGTAGTCGTTCCCGGCCGGATCTGGCGGAACGGCGATCGCTAGCCGGTCGGGTAGCCGCGGGCGACGGCCGCCATGGCCCGCCCGGCCTTCACCACCTGACGGGGAACGAAGCGCAGATCGCCGGTGCGCTGCCGCCCGCCGGAGTCCTCGAACTGGTGCCCGCCCTCCACGATCTCGAACACCGTCAGGTCGGCGTGCGCGCCGACCGCCAAGGTGCCGATCTCGCCGGCCATCCCCAGCACCGCCGCCGGGGTCACCGTGCAGCGGCGCAGCGCCTCGGCCGGCTCGTAGCCGAGCAACAGGAACTTGCTCAGCGTGGTCGCCAGGTCGAAGACCGGTCCGTTGATGTTGTGGACGTGCAGGTCGCTGCTGATGGTGTCCGGAATCAACCCCTGGGCCAGGGCGCGCTCGGCCACTTCAAAATCAAAGCTGCCCTTGCCGTGCCCGATATCGAACGTGACCCCGCGGTCGACGGCTTCGCGCACGCAGCGGTGGACGTTGCCAGCACCGTCGAGCACGCCGCCGGCCATACCGTGGAAACAGTGCGTGACCAGGTCGCCGGCTTTGAGTTCGCCCAGGATCTCTTCCAGCAAGATCGCCGCCGCCTGCGGGTGCACCATCACCGGCAGCCCCACCGCGTCGGCCGCCTCGCGGGCGTTGCGCAGCGCCGGCCCGGCGTTCTCCCCGGCCAGGTTCCGGGTCAGCCGAACCTTGATGCCCAGGATCACATCGCGATGCTGCTCGCAGACGGCGATCGCCCGCGTCGGGTCGGCCCAGCGGATATCTTCCAGTTCGCCGACCGCCTCGTCGAGCATGCCCATGGCAGAGATATTCAGGAGCGCGAACAGGCGCAGGTCCGAAACATCGATCAAGTAGCGGCGCAGACCGGCGAAGGTCGCCGCGCCCGCCGAACCGGCGTCCAGCGCCGTGGTGACACCGCTGGCCAGGACGTCCTCATCGGGAAAGACCCCGTAGTGGGTGACGCCCTCGTAGATGTGCACGTGCACGTCAATCAGGCCGGGAGTGACGGTCAGCCCGGCGGCGTCCAGGAAGGCGTCGCCTTGAGCGGGCGCGATGCCGTCGCTGACCGCCGCGATCCGCCCGTCGGTGATTCCGATGTCCGCGGGCCCGTCGCGCCCCGTCGCCGGGTCCAGCACCCGTCCGTTGCCAACGATCAGGTCGTACATTCCCGCGTCTCCTCGCGTCGAGCACAGCGCGAAATGACGGTAGCAGACCACCCGCCGCCCTACCGGGAACGTCGCCCCGGCCAATCCCCTAAACTCCGACCCACGCGCCCAGCCGCTCATCCGCCGGACCCGCCGCGCCGGACGAAGCCCGCACCAGGAGGCCCGGAATGCCCGCGAAACCGCCGAATATCGTCATCTTCATGCCCGACGAACTCCGCTGGGACTGCGTCGGCTACACCGGCAACGACGTCATCCGGACGCCCAACGTCGACCGCCTCGCCGCCGAGGGCACCGGTTTCAACCACTTTTATGTCAACCACACCGTCTGTAGCCCGTCGCGAGTCTGCATGTTCACCGGCTGGTACCCGCACGTCCGCGGCCACCGCACCCTCTGGCACCTCTTGCAGCCCGACGAGCCGAACGTATTTCGCTACCTCAAGGATGCGGGCTACCACGTCGAGATGTGGGGCAAGAACCACCTGCTGGCCGATGCCAGCGTCGAATCAAGCATCAGCTTCCGCGGCACTGTCGACTACGACCGCGAACGCAGCATTTACAACCACCCCTTCGAGAAGGACAACCCCTGGTACCTCACCCACTACTACGGCGAGCGCCCAGCAGATAACTCCAACGACTGGGACCGCCAGTGGGTCGACAGCGCCCTCGAATTCCTGAACTCCAACCCGCCGGAGCCGTTCTGCCTCTACCTGCCGCTGTTTTTCCCGCACCCGCCCTACTGGGTCGAGGAGCCCTACTTTTCGATGTACGACCGCGAGTCCGTCCCGACCCCGAGCCCGGCCGAGCATGAAGGCAAGCCGAAGTACTACGCCGAAATCAACAAGTCTTACGACCTGGAGAACTTCACGCCGGAGGAGTTGCGCGAGATCGTCGCCACCTACTACGGGATGGTCACGCGCATCGACGACCAATTCGGCGAGGTGGTCGACTCCCTGCAGGAGAAGGGACTCTGGGACAACACCGCCACCTTTTTCTTCTCGGATCACGGCGACTATGTGGGTGACTACGGTCTCACCGAGAAATGGCCCAGCGGCATGGAAGACTGCCTGGCGCGAGTGCCCCTGGCGGTGCGCATTCCCGGCGGCGTGGCCCAACCGCATGTCAACGCCATGGCCGAGACCATCGACCTGACTCCGACCATCCTGGACCTGGCCGGCATCGACATCGCCCACGACCAGTTCGGCAAGAGCCTGGTGCCCCTGCTGCGCGGCGAGACCGACGAGCATCGCGACGCCGTCTTCGCCGAGGGCGGCCACGGCCCCCACGAAGCCCAGAGCCTGGAGCTGACGAAGAACTCGCCGGACCCGGACTACGTGTACTACCAGAAGGGGCGCATCCAGACCGACAACCCGAGCGCGGTCTGTAAATCGGCGATGGTGCGCACGCTCGACTGGAAGTACGTGAGCCGCCTGGACGACACCGACGAGCTCTACGACATGCAGAACGACCCCGGCGAGATGGTGAACCTGGTCGATCGGCCCGAGCACGCGGCGATCCAGGCGGAGTTGCACGATCGGCTGCTGCGCTGGTTCCTGGAGACCGGCGACGTGGTGCCCTGGGAGAAGGACGAGGCCGGCCGCCCGGCGAACGAGTAGACCGGGCTACGCCTCGCGCAGCGCCTTTCGCGAGAGCGCCAGCGCCGCCACCCCGAGCAGCATCGCTGTAGCCGTCACCGCCAGCGCCAGGCTCACGTCGGTTGCCTCGGCCAGCGGTCCCAGAATGAAGCCGCCGACCGGGCCCAGGCCGATGATCGCCATCGTGTTCAGGCTCATCACCCGGCCCATCATCTCGCGGGGCGTCAGGGTTTGCAGGATGGCGCGGATGCCGGTGGTCATGAGGGTGATGAGCAGCCCCAGGAGGAACAGCAGCAAGAGCGACACTAGATAGTTCGTCGAGTACGCGAAGCCGATCTGTAAGAGGCCCAGCCCGACCGCCGACAGCAGCGCCAGCGTGCCGTCACGGGGCAACCGCGACCCCGAACTGATCACCAGGGCCCCGGCGATCGCCCCCAATCCGGCCGCCGACGCCATCAATCCCAGCCCCTGGATGCCCACATCCAGCACGTCCTCGGCGATCACCGGCAATAGCGATTGGTAGGAACGACCCAACAGACTGGTGACCGCCGACAGCAGCAGGGCCGGCAGGATCACCGCGTGCCCTCGCACGTACCGAAATCCGGCGAAGAACGAGTCGGCCCGGCCGGACTCGGTCGTCTCCGGCCGGAACGGCGGCAGATCCAGGAGCATCAGCCCGCCGACAACCACGAAGAACGAAAGCGCGTTCACCAGGAATGCCGTCGCCAGCGGCCACCCGGCGGTTCCGATCATGAGCCCCACGATCCCCGGTCCGATGAAGGCCGGCCCGCTGAAGACCACCGAGTTCAGCGCGATCGCCGGCCGCAGGTCTTCCTCGGGCACCAGGTCCGGCAAGAGTGCCTGCCGCGCCGGTTGATCGAACGAGTTCATCACCGCCTGCAGGAAGCTGGCCGTGATGAGGTGCCAGACGGCGATGTTGTCGGATGCCACGAGCGCCGTGACTATCAGCGCGATACCGGCCGCGCCGGTCTGCATCATCGCCATCAACCGGCGGCGGTCGACCCGGTCGGCCAGCATGCCGCCGAAGTACGGCAGCACCAGCATCGGTATCCCGAACGCCCCGAATGACACCCCCACCAGCGTCGCCGAACCGGTCAGTTCGTAGACCAGCCAGCCCTGCGCCGTCTGCGCCATCCAGATGCCGGTGTTGGAAACGAACAGGCTGGAGAAGAAGAGCGCGAAGTTGCGGTGCCTGAGCACCGGCGGCAGCAGGGTCACGTGGCGGGCGGTCGCGGCATCGGCGGAATTCGCTTCCCCGAGGGACTCGGGTTGATTCGCCGAGAGGTTAGCGCAGAAGCCCGCCGGACGGGTTTAGTCGGCCGTTTCCGGGTCGCCGGCCACGATCACCCGGTCGCGCCCGCCTTCCTTGGCCGCGTAGAGGGCGTCGTCGGCGATGCGGATCAGGTCGTCCAGGGTGGCGCTGGCGTCCGACAATTCGGCGACGCCGCCGCTGATGGTGATCGAGAACTCGCCGCCGGCGTCGTCCTGAAACACGATGTCGCGGACCTCGCTCAGGATGGCCCGCACCCGGGTCGCGGCGTCGTCGCGGGCGGTGCCGTACATGCCCACCAAGAACTCCTCGCCGCCCCACCGCGCCACCACGTCCTCGACCCGGAAGGTGTCCACCAGCAGCCCGCCAACGCGACTCAGGACACGGTCGCCGACGTTGTGGCCGAAGCGGTCGTTCACCGATTTGAAGTGGTCCACATCGAGGATCGCCACCGAGAACGGCCGGCTTTGGCGGCGCGCCAGCCGGATGTAGCGACCCAGCACCCGTACGCTCTGTCGGCGCATCGAGGCCCCGGTGAGCCCGTCGGTCTCGGCCAGCCGCCGGTACAACTGGGCGCGCTCGACACAATTCGCCAGCCGGGTCAGCAATTCGGCGCTGATGATCGGTTTGTTCACGTAGTCGTCGGCCCCGGCCTCGAACATCGCCTGGATGGTCGGCGCGTCGCGGTGGGCGGTGACACATCCGGCGATCCTCTCAAACTGTTGGCCAGGTCCCTTCGATGTTGCCATAGCCGCGTTCACCGGTCCGTGCCCGCGGCTACCAACCGTCCACGCCGCGCCGTCCGTCACTTCTTGCGGATGAACGTAAGCCCATCGGCCAACGGCAGGATCATGCACTCGACCCGCGGGTCGGCGGCGACGTGCTGATTAAAACGCAGGAACGCCCCGGTCATGGACCCATCGGCCGCCGGACCGACCACCCGGCCGTAAGCCAGCACATTGTCCACCAGCATCACCCCGCCGGGGCGCATGCGCGGCAGGAGCTCCTCAAAGTAGTCGATGTACTCGAATTTGTCGGCGTCGATGAAGGCCAGGTCGAAGGTCTCTTCGTTCGCCAGCACCCGCAACGTGTCCAGCGCCGGCCCGATCCGCAAGTCGATTTTGTGGGCCACCCCGGCGGCTTCCCAGAACGGCTTGCCAATGTCGGTCCACTCCCTGCTCATATCGCAGCAGACGATCGTGCCGTCTTCGGGCAGGCCCTGAGCCACCGCCAGTGCCGACAGCCCGGTGAAGGTGCCCAATTCAATCGCGTCTCGCGCACCGATGGCCCGAGTCAGCATCGTCATGAACGGCGCCTGCTCGGGCGCGATCTGCAGCAGCGTCGGATCGCCACGGCGGTGGGTCTCGGCGATCAGTGCCACTTGGTGCTCGTCCATAGGGCTCATGGATTCCATGAGGTAGGCGTGCATTTCCGGTGTGAGCAGAAAGGATTTGGGCGCGTCCGGCATCGATCCCCCTCGCGGCAACGCCGCTTCGCCGACACAATTGATGGAGAGCATAGTTGCATGCGGACCCGCGCGCGGCAATCATCGTCGTGACCGACTCATCCCCGGGGGAGAACACCAATGCTGACCGACGCCGGCTGCCGTACCCGAATCGCCCGCCTCCTCGACAGCCTCGACGAACGCATCGAAGCCGCCCTGATCTGCCGGCCGGAGCACGTCTTCTACTTCTCGGGCTACATGGCCAGCCCCAACTCCTTAAAGATGCGCGCCGCCTACTCGCTGCTGATCGAGCGCTCCGGTGAGACCACCCTGCTCAACGACGGCTGGGGAAAGCTGCGCGAGACCAACCATGCCGACAACGTGGAGGGCGGTACCTGGACGGTCGAGTCACCGGACCACAGCGGCCCGCAGTCCGCGGCCGAAGCCGCCCGCAAGGCCCTTACCAACCGCAACCTGAAGGTCATCGGCGCGGAGACTTCGGCCCTGCCCGCCTCCATCGCCGCCGGCGTCGAAGCCATCGACATCGAACCAATCATCAACCGCCTGCGCCTGGTCAAGGACGCCGACGAACTGCACCTCATCCGCGCCGCCATGCGCGTCGGCGAGGCCTTCCACGCCTCCGCCCGTGAGAATCTGCGTCCCGGCATGACCGAACTGGAAATCTATTCCCGCGCCGTCCAGGACACCACCCTCCAGGCCGGCGGGCCGCTCGTAATGATGTGCGACTTTCGCTCCGGCCCCGACCTGGCCGCCGGCGGCCACCCGACCGAACGTGTCATCGAGTCCGGCGACAACCTCCTGATGGACATATTTCCCTACGTCAACGGCTATCGCTGCGATATCACCAACACCCTGAACGCCGGCGCTCAGCCCAGCCCGGACCAGGAGAAAGCCATGGCCGCCGCCCTCTCCGCCCTAGCTGCCTCGGAAGCCCTCTGCAAGCCCGGCATCACCGCCCACGAGCTGCACAAGGCCCAGAACGACGCCATCCGCGCCGCCGACCCGACCTGGTCGCTGCGCGGTCACGCCGGGCACTGTCTGGGTCTTGAGCACCCGGAGCCGCCCGATTTCATCCCCGATAACCACGAACCCATCCTCGAAGGCATGGTCATCACCTTCGAGCCCGGCGTCTACGATCGCTCCTTCCACGGCGTGCGGGTGGAGCACAACTACCTGGTGACCGCCGACGGCCTCGAACGCCTGTCCCACCACCAACTCGGCCTCACCTAGCCATCCACGGCTGTCACCGACAGCCTTCTTTCTGAATGATTACCGCCGGTAGCCAGTTCGCAACTTTGACGCGTGGCCTGGCCTGCGCGCAGGCCGTAAGCGGCCCCGGCGGTTGTGCTTTGTCCGCCGCCAGATTTCGCCGGCGAAATCATCGTTCTCTAGAAGGATTTGCGAACCGAGCCAGACCGACTCCCAACCGATCACCCGACGATCCGGAGCCTCAAGGTTCTTA
>JASLPR010000030.1 GCA_030744875.1 Chloroflexota bacterium | reverse complement strand
ATCGCCCGGGCGCTGGCCGCCTGGCGAAAGTCCAGCTTCAGCGCCAGGGCGGACCCACCGTCGGCATTGATCTCGGCCGCCAGCGCCTCACAGCCTTCGAAGCTGTTGTAGGCGCTTATCACCACCGTCGCGCCCTCGGCGGCGAAGCGCCGCGCGATCCCGACGCCAATCCCGGTACCCGCGCCGGTGATCGCCGCCACCTGGCCATCCAGTACTCCCATAAGTCGTCCCGTCCTGTTGTGTGGTTGCCGTCAAAGCGAGCCCGATTCTAGCGCCGCCTGCCTCCACGTCATATCCTGCATGCCCGGCCAGCGCGGTCGGGTACAGTCAACGAAACTCGCAAGACACAGGGGGCACGATGGGTCTGGACGGTAAGGTCGCGATCGTCACCGGCGCGGCGCAGGGGATCGGCCACGCGGTCGCCTGGGAGCTGGCGCTCGCCGGCGCGGCGGTCACAGTGGCTGATATCGAGAGTGAGATGGGCCAGGCGCTGGCCGCCGCCGTCCGCGCCGACGGCCACCGCGCGCTGTTCCTGGAAACCGATCTCGCCGAGCCGGCGCAGATCGAGCGGATGGTCACCACTACCGTCGCCGAGTTCGGCCGGCTGGACATCCTGGTCAACAACGCGGCGATCGTCGGGCGCACTGGCACGGTGGCCGAGGAAACGGTAGAGCGCTGGGACGAAGGCCTGGCGGTGAACGTCCGCGCGGTGGCGCTGGGTATGAAGCTGGCCGTGCCCGAAATGCGCCGGGTCGGCGGCGGGGCCATCGTCAACATATCCTCGGTGCACGGCTTCCTGGCCGCCGAGCGGCACGTCGTCTACGACACCTGCAAGCACGCCGTCCTCGGCCTGACCCGCCAGTCGGCCCTCGACCTGGGATCGGAGAACATCCGCGTCAACGCCATCTGCCCCGGCTTCATCGTTTCCAATCGCCGCGAGGCGGCCGCCTTTGGCACCGACGAGCAGGCCAAGCTAAATGAGGCCATCTACCCGTTGCGCCGGGTCGGCCGTCCCCACGACATCGCCGCCGCGGTCCGCTACCTGGTCTCCGACGACGCCGCCTTCGTCACCGGCGTCGCCCTGCCGGTCGACGGCGGGATGTCGGTACAACTGGTTGACTCGGTGACCCATAAAATCCAGGCGGTAATGCGCAAAGACGAGCCCGCCGGCCCGCCCAACACCCCGCCGCTGCGCGAGTACCCCTAGAGGTCCGGCTCCGCTGGCTTTGCTGGCTCCTCCGGTTTTGCCGCGGCCGCCAGCGCCAGCGGCCCGTCGGGCGAGCCGGTCACCGCCGCGAAGAGGTCGTAGGGCTGCGCCGCCGTCACCCGCGCGCGCACAATCTGGCCCGCCGCCAGCGGCAGGTCCAGCAGCACCCGGCCATCGATTTCGGGGGCCTCGCCGCGGCTGCGCCCGGCCGCCTGGTAGCCGTCCAGCGTCGGTCCGGGTAAGGTCTCCTCGACCAGCACATCGATCTCGGTATCGACGCGGACCTCGCGCCGACGCCGCGCGATTCGCTGCTGGATCTCCATCAACTGGGCGTAGCGCTCGTCCTGCAGAGCCGGGTCGATCTGGTCGGGCAGCGTCACGGCCGGGGTGCCGTCCTCGGGCGAGTAGGTGAAAGCGCCCAGGTGGTCAAAGGCCGCCTCCTCCACAAACCGGCACAGATCGGCGAAGTCGGCTTCGGTCTCGCCGGGAAAGCCAACGATGATCGTGGTCCGAAAGGCGAAGTCGGGATGGCGCCGGCGGGCATCGCGGATGCGCCCGGCGATCCCGGCGGCGCCGGCCGGCCGGCGCATCGCCCGCAGCACCCCCGCCGACGAGTGCTGCACCGGCACGTCGATGTAGTTGCAGAGGCGCGGCAGCCCGGCGATGGCGTCCAGCAACTCATCGGTCAGCATCGAAGGGTAGAGGTACATGAGCCTGATCCAGTCCGGCCCCGGCGAGTCCTGAATCGAACCCAGCAGGTCGACAAGCCCGGCCCCCGCTCCGGGCAGGTCCAGCCCGTAGGAGCCCAGTTCCTGGGCCACCAGCACCGCCTCGCGGACCCCACCGGCAGCCAGGGCTTCCAGTTCATCCAGCAGGTCGCCCACCGGTCGCGAAATCTGCCGTCCCTTGAAGGAGGGGATCGTACAGAAGCTGCAATTCTTGTTGCAGCCGTCGGCGATCTTCACGTAGGCGCTGGGGCCGCCGATCAGGCGGGGAGCCGGGTCGGCCAGCGCCGGCGCGACGCCCAGCCGGGCCGGGCGGGGGATGGTGGCGAACGAATCGATCAGGTCGCCGATCTCCGCCCAGCGCCGCGTTCCCAGCACGCCGTCGATACCCGGCACCGCGCCGGCCAGCGCGGTCCCGCGCCGCTCGGACAGGCAGCCGGCAGCGATCAGGCGCTGGCCCTCCCGTTTCGTCCCGGCCACTTCGGCCAGCGCGTCGGTGGACTCCTCTTCAGCCGGCCCGATGAACCCGCAGGTGTTGACGATCAGGTAGTCGGCGTCGTCGGGCCCGGCCGGCGCCAACCCCGCGTCCAGCAGTCGCGCCGCCATGCCCTCGCCGTCGACCAGGTTCTTCGGGCAGCCGTAGTTGACCAAGTAGAACGTGCCGGCCGCCGGCGCCTGGCTAGGGGCGATCGGACTTGCTCCACTCGCGCTCGACCCGTTCGCCGACCCTGCCCAGCGGCCCCACCGACGTGCCGTCGATCTCCACCCGCAGGCCGCCGGCGTCGTTGACCACCAGCCGCGCCGAATCGTCGGCGGACCACTCGCGGCTTTCGCCGGGGTTCATGAACCCGGTGAAGACGGGCTCGCCGTCGATAAAGACCTGCACGCTCACATTCATCTCGGCGACGAGCCTAAAGCGCAGGTCGTCCACATCCCCAATCGGTTCTGACTCGCGGGTCTGGAAGGGCGGGATCAGCGACAGCGTCGCGGTCGGATCCGGCGCCGGGGTCGCGGTCGTCTCCGGCGTCGGCGGCGCGGCCAGCCCGGCCTCCACCGGTTCGTAGTTGCGCACGAAGAGGTTGATCAGCACCACTATCGCCACCAGCGTGGCCACCAACAACCCCACCGAGCGCAACGACGGCCGGCGGTCGTAGCCGATCGGCGTGTTGGTATCGGGCATGTACTCCACCCCGGGGATGCGCGTCTGGGCAGCATAGGCCTCCAGCGCCGGGGCCGGGTCCTGGTCCAGCGCGCGGGCGCAGCCGCGGATGTAGCCGGTTACGTAGACCGCCGCCGGCAGCGCCTCGAAACTGTCGTTCTCCAGCGCCTGCAGGATGTCCATGCGAATCCGCGTGCGACCGGCGATTTCCTTGAGCGAAACGTTGCGCTGCCCCCGCCAGCCGCGCAGGATCGCCCCGACGGTGCGCGGGTGCTCGCCTTCAGCCACGGCGGGTCAGGGGCGGAAGACGGCAAAACCGAAATCGGTAACCGTCTCGATGCGGATGCCGAGCGCACGAATCTCGGCGTCGCTGTTGATCCCGCCGGCGTAGCGTTCGAGGATGTCGGTCATGTTGTCCTTGAGAATCTCGGTCGCCACGCCGCTCCGCCGCGACTGGATATCGCGCCGTTGCACCTCAATGAAGTCCGCCAGGTTCTGCGCGATCGTGTCGGCCACGACGTCTTCGGCGCGGGCGTTCGACCCGCGGCTCACCCAGACGCGCACGTCTTCGATCTGGTAGCTAAAGTCGATTTCGAGAGTGTCAAAACCGGACTCGTCGCGCGCGCCCAGCAGCGCCTGCACCGATACTATGTGGTCGGTGGTCGGCACGTGTTCGCGACGAGTCAGCGGCACCGGCCAGGCCCAGAACCAACCGGGGCCGTAGACCGGGATGGCGCTGGCCTCATCCACCCCATCGACAGCCATCCAAGAGAGCCCGCCGGCGTCCAGGTGGTCCAGCGAGCCGGGGAAGGCCCAGGCGGTGTTCGGCCGAATGACCTCGAAGTCGGTCGGGCCGATCCGAAACAGGCCGGCCAGGAAGAAAATCGCCAACGCCGCCACGAGCCCGGCCAGCACCCGGAAGGCGCCGCCGACCAGCCCGGACGACGCCCGCGCGTTGGTTGGCCGGTAGGGCGCCAGCAGATCGGCCAGTTCGGCGGCGTTGCGCCGGCCGGTCAGGAAGCCAAGTCGTTTTGGTGGCGGGCGCGCCGCCGCGTGCAGCCGACGGCGCAGGTCCAGGTAGACCGCCGCCGCCACGTCGATACCGGCGCGGCGGGCCTGGCGGTAGGCGCGATGCACCACTTCCTCCAGGCGCACCGCGTCGGCACCGGCCACCGACTGCCGGCCGCGAGCGAGTTCCCGGGATTCCTGGATCGTGGACTCGACATCGGCGGTGAACCCGGCCAGGTCGCGCTCGATCGGCACGAACTCAAAGTTCCGGGGCAGCCGCCGGGGCAGTTTCGGCCAGTAATCGTCCGGGTCGGAACTCTTGCGCCGCCACAGCCAGATTGACGGTAGGATCGCGATGGCGAAGCCCAGCGGCAGCCCGCCCAGTGACGCCCCCGCCGATCCGACGAATTCCCCGACCGGCGGCCCGACCACCGGAATCAGCCGCAGCAGCAGGCCCAGGTCGCCCAGCAGCGCCGCCACCAGCAGCGGCAGCGCCACCGCCACCACTCGCCAGAAGATGCACCGCGCGCCGCGCCGCACGCGTCGCCCGCGCAGCTGCGCCACGGCGGCTTCCTCAATGTCACGCACCCGCGATTCGGGCGACCAGACTAGGTCGTCGGCGGCCTGGATGCCACGTCGGGGGTCGCCGGCGGCGATGGCCGCCACCAGCGCCTGGCGGTCGTGGGCCACCAGGATGCCCTCGCCGAACGGATCGGGTATCTCGGCGTACTGGACCCGCGGCAGAGGGGGGGGCGGCGGGGCGGCTTCGGGCTCGCCGCCGGGAGCGAACTGCGCCGGGTCGTCCGGTTCGGCGGCGATCGGCGCGTCGTCCAGGTCAACGACCTCGGCATCAATCGGCTCAATCTCAAGGTCAAAAGGGTCTTCGCGGTTTTCTTCGGGCGGGCGCTCAGCCATCGTTCGGCCCGGCCTCGCCGGCGGCGGCGACGATCGCGGCGGCGGCCGCCGCGAGGAGGAAATTGGCGCGGCGGGTCGGGCTGTCGGCGGTCGCTAGGGCGGTCAGCCCGAAGGCCCCCAGGTGGCGGTGGGCATGGCCGGCGGTCGTCAGCGGATCGCCGCCGTCGGAGCGCGACACGTCCCAGAACACCCCGGGGAAGACCGGGATCAGCCCGGCGGCGGCCAGCCCGGCCAGCTCCGCCGGCGACTTCGGGTAGTAGACGGGCAGCTCGGTCTCTTCGAGGCGATCCGGGACCAAGCGGTGCCGGGTGCGGTTGTCGCCGAAGCGCAGGAAGCTCGACAGGAAGCAACTGGCCGGTAATTCGGGCAATTGCGCGAAGCGCTCGGCAAACCATCGATAGCCACGGCGCGGGTCGTGGCGGCCGAAGCGGTCGCGCCAGCGGGCGTCGAGCGACCCGAGCAGGTGGACCGATTGCAGATCACCCAGTGTCACCGGCAGCGTAACCAGCCCGTCAGAGCGACCGTCGGCGGGTACCCCGCCGGCGTCGCGCAGCCCCACCACCATCGAGGGCCGGGCCTGTTCCAGGTCGGCGCGCAGGGCATTCCAGATGGCCGGGTTGGCATTCATCGCCCCGCCCACCAGCACGCTGCCGATCCCGCCGCCGGAAGCCGGCACCCGCCAGGTTGGACGCTCGGCGTCTACGGTGTATTCGAGGGTCACGAAGTGCAGGAGCAGCCGCGACAGCAGCCGGCGACGCTCGGACGAGTCGGCGGCGAAGGCGCGCAGCAGCGCCCGGCCGGTGATGATTTCGGCGCTGCTCGGCCGCGACGAGGCCAGGTCGATCCACACCACCCCACCGGCCCGGCCCTCGCCGATGGTGTATATGGTCAGCCGCACCCAGGCCTGAGGGCCGAGTTGGCTTTCGGCCAGCACCCGCCGCTCGTAGGGCAGGCGCACGGTGGCGAACTCCTCCTGCCAGCGCCGCTCGTCGGCCAGCACCGCGTAGGCGTCGTCGTGCAGCGGAATGCGCAGCGTCAGCGGTTGGTCGGCCACGGCATGCATCAAGCCACCGGCCCGGTCTCGTCGGAGGCTTCAAAATCGGCGTCGAGGATCTCGGCGTCGATGGCCTCCATCTCGGGCTCCACCGGTTTCAGGCCTTCATCGCCGGCCAACGGCGCCTCGGACAGCACCTCACGCACGGTCGTGGCGTCGGGCAGCCACAGGCCGTCTTCCGGGGCTAGTGCAGCCGGGCGCGGGTCGAGCAGCAGGCTCGTGTAGAGGTCGGCGGCCTCCCTGATTCCCAGCCGGCGGCTGACCTCGTAGGCCTCGGCGTAAGCCAGGTTCTCTTCGAGATTGCGGGCGATGACCTCGCGCAGCGCACCGATGCCCAGGTGGGCGACCCGCCGCACTGCGATTGACGGCGATTCGGCAACCGCGGCGGGACGCCGGCGACGCAACCGCATCAGCAGCCACGGGCGCAACGCCAGCAGCCAGACCCCGGCCACCGCCGGCAGCCAGAAACCGAGCGAGGCGACGATCAGCGCCACGCCCAGCACCATGCCCGGCAAAGCCAGCCACAGCCCGCCGCCGCGCCGCGACCAGCCGGCCGTGACCCCGTCGCTCTGCAAGAGGAAGCGGCGGGCCTGCAGGCGGCAGGCATGTTCCAGATCCCTCTCGGTGACCCGGCCGTCGGCGGCGATCGCCGCCTGCACCGTCACCGCCGCTCCGGCGAAGGCCGTGTTGCCCAGCAGCCGCCGCGAGGCGTAGGTGGCCGTCACGACCGTGCCGTCGACCACCGGAATCCCCAGGCAGGTGGCGGTTCTCATCGGGCGCGGCTCACTACCGCCGGGACGTAGTGCGGGCGCCCGCCGCCGACCAACCAGCCCAGCCAGCCCCGGTGACCGGGCCGGTCCCGACCGCTGCGGCGGGAGCGGTAGAAACGCACTCCGGCCGGCCAGTTGTTCACCCGGCAGATGCGCTCCAGGGTCAGCAGATCGCGGTCGCCGCCGGCACGCTCAAGTCCGTCCCAGACACCCTTCACAAACGCCGTTCCGGAACCGCCCTGGCCGCTGATCGCCCCGGCGAAGCCGGCCCTCTGCAGCCGTCCGGCCCGCGCCTGCCGCCGCCGGCGCGCTATGAACCGGACCGCGATCAAGGGCCCCGGCAGCAAAGCAAGCAGGAACGCCCAGGCGAAAATCAAAAAGGCACGGTCAGCGTTGGTCGATGCAAAGAGGAGCAGCCCTACCAACACCACCAGGTCCAATAGCCCGATGGCCGCCGCCCGGCGCCAGGGCCGGTCGCGGGCAGCCGTGCGCTCGGCGTACTCAACCATCGCCGCCTCGAACTCGGTCTGCAAATAAGTCAGTTCGCCGTCGCTCAGCGCGTAGGGGCTGTGCACATCCAGGCGCAGCGGCGCGGCGGCGGGATCGAGCCGAGCCAAGTCCGGGTCGAAGAACGTGGCCGCGCCGTCGGGCAACGGCACCACGTAGGCCTCCACCGGGTGGGCGCCGCGCAGTGGCTCGGCGGCGCCGGACCCGGACGACGGATTCTGGAAGGTAGTCGCGATATTGCCCCCACGCGAAACACTGGGCCACCATATAGGCTTGTGCAGATTGTAGTCGCGGCCACGAAAGGCTGGGCATCGAAACATGACTCCCGACGGCGACAGCGGGCGCAACGGCTACGGAGTGATCGTGGTCGGCGCCGGGCATGCCGGCTGCGAGGCCGCGCTGGCCGCCGCCCGCCTCGGCGCGCGCACCCTGCTGCTGACCATGGACCCGGACTCCGTCGCCGGGATGCCCTGCAACCCTTCGATCGGCGGCCCGGCCAAGGGGCACCTGGTGCGCGAGATCGACGCCCTGGGCGGCGAGATGGCGCGCGTCACCGACCGCACCCAACTGCAGATACGAATGCTCAACACCGGCAAGGGGCCGGCGGTGCGAGCGCTGCGGGCGCAGTGCGACAAGTGGCTTTACGCGCGGGCGATGGGCCGGGTGCTGCGCGGGCAGCCGAACCTCGATTTGCGCCAGGGCTCAGTGACCGGGCTGCTCTGGGAAGGCGGCGGTGACGACTGGCGGGTGGTCGGGGTGGAGACCGAACTGGGGCGGCGTTTCCGGGGGGCAAAGGTCATCGTCACCACCGGCACCTTCCTGAACGGGCGGATCATCGTCGGCAACACCAGCTACCCGGCCGGGCGCGCCGGTGAATCTCCGGCGCGGGGGCTGTCCGAGGACCTAGCCGCACACGGCTTCGCGATCGGCCGCCTGAAGACCGGCACCCCGCCGCGCATCGACGCCCGTACGATCGACTTCGCGCAGACCGAGCTACAGCCCGGTTCGACCAGGCCGCTGGAGTTCAGCTTCGACCCGGTGCCCGCCGACGAGATCGCCGGCGCGACGCCGAATCCGGTCTACCCGGGAGCCGAGCGGCACGACGGACGCCTGAAGATGGCCTGCTACTCGATCTACACCAACCCCGGCACCCACGATCTGATCCGCGCCAACCTGCACCGCGCGCCACTGTTCAACGGGTCTATCGAAAGCACCGGGCCGCGCTACTGCCCCTCCATCGAAGACAAAATCGTGCGCTTCGCCGACAAAGACGCCCACCAGCTTTTCCTGGAGCCGGAGGGCTTCACCACCAACCAAGTCTATGTGCAGGGGGCCAACACGAGTCTTCCGGAAGATGTACAACTGGCACTGCTGCGCAGCATCCCGGCGCTGGCCAACGTGGAAATGATCCACGCCGGCTACGCGATTGAGTACGACTTCGCCCCCTCCCAGCAATTGCGCGGGAGTCTGGAGACGCAGCGGGCGACGGGGCTTTACCTGGCCGGGCAAATCAACGGCACCACCGGCTACGAAGAGGCGGCCGGGCAGGGACTGCTGGCCGGGATCAACGCCGCGCTGGCAGTACGCGGCGAGCCGCCGCTGTCCTTCCGGCGCGACCAGGCCTACCTGGGGGTGATGATCGACGACCTGATCACCAAGGAGATCGACGAGCCCTATCGCCTGCACACATCGCGGGCCGAATACCGCCTGCGACTGCGGCAGGACAACGCCGACCTGCGGCTGACGCCGGTGGCGGAACGGATCGGGCTGGCCTCCGAATCACGATTGCGGCGCTGGCGCGAGAAGGCGCAGGCGATCGAGGCGGCCGGTGAGTGGCTGGACGCGGCGCGCATCCCGGCCAACGACGCCAGCGCCGCTGCGCTGCGGGCCATCGACAGCGCGCCGATCGCCGAGCCGACCCCGGCGGCAAACCTGTTGAAACGGCCGCGGATGAAGCTGAACACCCTGCGGGAATTGGCCGGCGCGCCGCCGGTGGACCGGGAGGCGGCGGCGCAGGTCGAGATGGAGGCGCTCTACTCCGGCTACATCCGCCAGCAGGACCGCATCGTCGAACGCAGCCGCAAGTTGGAGCACGCCCCGATCCCGCCGGAGTTCGATTTCGCGACCGCCCGCGGCCTGCGCACCGAGGCCCGCCAGAAACTGGAGCGGGTCCGCCCGGCGACGCTGGGGCAGGCGGGGCGGATCAACGGCGTCACCCCGGCCGACATCGCCGTGCTGATGGTCTACATGAAGCGCGCCGGAGCCACGCCGGGCTAGTCGCCGGCGATTTCCAGCAGCGGCGGCAGCGCCCGCAGCGAGCGCAGGTCGGCGTTGGGCAACGGCCCCAACGGTGAGCCCGCGCGGTGGATCGCCAGCGCGTACAGGCCGGCTTCGCGCGCTACGCGGACGGCATCCGGAGCGTCGTCGATCAGCAATATCTCGGCCGGCGCGAGCCCGGCGTCGGCCACCAGCGCCGCCCAGAAGCGGGCGTCGTCTTTCTGGTGGCCAAACTCGCCCGAGTGGTAGATGCGGTCGAAGCAGCCGGTCAGTTCCAGGTGGTCCAGATCGGGCACCGGGTCGTGCCAACGGCCGGTGGCCAGCGCCACCCGGAATCCGGCCGCGCGGACCGCTTCCAGGACCTGGACCGAGTCGTCGTAGACCGCCATGTCGGAGACGTCGTTGATGCGGGCGTCGATGCGCCGCGCCAGTTCATCACCGGCGTCGGCCACCCCCAGCACCGCCAGCCCGTGGCAGACGACCCGCAGGTAAGCCTCGGCCTGCGAGGGCCAGCGCCGGCCTTCCTGCAGGTAGTCGTCCCAGCCGGCGTCGTAGGCGGCCTGGACCGTCCTGCGCGGCAGCCGGTGGCCGGCCGTTTCCAGCACCTCGACGTGGACCCCGACCGGATCGAGCATGAGCTGGATCAGCGTGTAGTCCAGGTCGAAGAGGCACAGACGTACATCTCCCGGCAGCCCCGCCGACGTCGCCAATTGCCCGCCCGCGATCAGTCGGCGGCGATTTCCACGCCGCCGGCGACATCCTCCGCCAGGTCGTCGCCGTCCTCATCGCCGTTGTCGCGGCCATCGCCGGAGACGGCCAGCCCGGCGACCAGCTCGTTTTCGTTCATCCGCATCACGATCACCCCGGCGGCGTAGCGACCCATCGGCCGCACCTCGGCCAGGCTGAGCCGGATCAGGCGGCCCTGGGTGGACAGCAGCATGATGTCTTCGTCGGGGTCGGAAATGACCCGCGCCGCGACCACCGGCCCGGTCTTGTCGCTGAGGTTGATGGCCTTCAGCCCCTTGCCGCCACGGCCCTGGCGGCGGAACTCCTTGATCGGCATCTTCTTGCCGTAGCCGTTGGCGGTGACCACCAGGACGTAGTCGCCCTCGACGGTCAGGTCGACGCTGACGACGCTGTCGCCTTCGTTCAGGCGGACCCCGCGCACGCCGCCGCTGGTGCGGCCGCTGCTGCGCACGTCCTGCTCGTGGAAGTGGATGGCCATCCCCCGGGAGGTGAAGATCATCACGCCGTTGTCTCCGTCGGAAAGCCGCACCCAGCCCAGCTCGTCGTCGTCGTCCAGGTCCATCGCCAGCAGGCCCTTCTTGCGGACCGTGGCGTAGCGGGTCAGCGCGGTGCGCTTCACCTCGCCGTTGATGGTGCCCATGATGAGGCTCTCGCCGGCCTCGAAGTTCTCGATGGCGATCGGCGCCGAGACGCTCTCGGCGGGCTCAAGCTGGACCAGGTTGATGAGTGCGATGCCGCGGGCCTCACGACTCATCAGCGGCAGGTCGTAACAGCGCATCCGGTAGGCGCGGCCGCGGTTGGTGAACAGCAGAATGTGGTCGTGGCTGTCGGTGGTCAGGAAGTGGGTGATCTCGTCTTCCTTGACCGCCAAGCCGCGGATGCCCTTGCCGCCGCGTCCCTGGGTGCGAAAGACCGAGATCGGCTGCCGCTTGGTGTAGCCGCGCCGCGTGATGGTGACCACGCAGTCCTCGATGGGCACCAGGTCCTCGAGGGTCAGCTCGCCGCTGAGCTCGGGGACGATGCGGGTGCGGCGGTCGTCGCCGAAGCGCTCGCGGATTTCCAGCGTCTCTTCCTTGATGACCACGTGTACCAGGTTGATGTCGCCCAGCAGGCTTTCCAGCTCGGTGATGCGGGCCTGGATTTCCCTGAGCTCGTCGCGCAGCTTCTGCGCCTCCAGCGCCACCAGCCGGCGGAGCTGCATGTCGAGCACAGCGTTGGCCTGGACCTCGGTGAGCTCGAAGCGCTCCATCAGGCCCTCGCGGGCGTCGTCGGTGGTGTCGGCACCGCGGATAATGGCGACCACCTCGTCGATGTTGTCCAGCGCGATCAGGAATCCCAACAGGATGTGCTCGCGCTCGCGGGCGCGGTTGAGGTCGAAATTGGCCCTGCGGGTGACCACCTTCTCACGATGCTTGATGAACTCGGACAGCATGTCTTTGAGGCCCAACGTGCGCGGCTGCCCGTTGACCAGGCAGACCATGTTGACCCCGAAGGTGGTCTGCAGCGCGGTGTGTTTGAAGAGCTGGTTCTGGACCTGCAGCGCGAAAGCGTCGCGCTTCAGCTCGATGACAATCCGCATGCCGTCACGGTCGGACTCGTCGCGCAGGTTGCTGATGCCGTCCAGGACCTTGCCGCGCACCAGGTCGGCGATCTTTTCAATCAGAGTCGTCTTGTTCACCTGGTAGGGCAGCTCGGAAATGATGATTCGCTGGCGGCCGTCGTCGTCTTCTTCCTCACGGACCAGGCCGCGCACCAGCACCCGCCCGCGCCCGGCGGTGTAGGCCTGGCGGACGCCGTCGGCGCCGATGATGCCATGGGTCGGGAAGTCGGGGCCGGTGATGATTTTGCAGAGTTCGTCGAAGGGCAGATCGGGCTCGTCGACCAGGCGGATGGTGGCGTCGGCGACCTCGCGCAGGTTGTGCGGCGGGATGTTGGTGGCCATGCCGACAGCGATGCCGGTGGCGCCGTTGACCAGCAAGTTGGGCAGGCGCGCCGGGAGGACTTCGGGCATCTCGGCGGTGGCGTCAAAGTTCTCGACAAAACCGACCGTGTCGCGGTCGATGTCGGCCAGCATAACTTCGACCAGTCGCGCCATCCGCGCCTCGGTATAGCGCATTGCCGCCGGCGGGTCGCCGTCGATCGAGCCGAAGTTGCCCTGGCCGTCGACCAGCATGTAGCGCAGCGAGAACGGCTGGGCCATCCGCGCCAGCGCGTCGTAGATGGCGCTGTCGCCGTGGGGGTGGTACTTGCCCATGGTCTCGCCAACGATCCGGGCGCATTTGCGGTACTGGCTGTTGGAGCGCGCGCCCAGGTCCTGCATGGCGTAGAGGATGCGCCGCTGGACCGGCTTGAGGCCGTCGCGGACATCCGGGATCGCCCGGGAGACGATGGTGCTCATAGCGTAGTCGAGATACGCCTCGCCCATCTCGGCTTCGAGGCCGACTTCCTCTACATTGCCAGTACCGGAATCATCCAAAGACGTACTTCCTCCTTGCCTCCGCTGCGGAACACTGCGTGGGGTTCAATTCGCTATTCATCGGCCTGGTAGTCGCCGCTGGTGCTGCCGGTCTTGCTGAGGAGCCGGACTTCCTCGATGCGCATGGCCTTGTCGACGGCCTTGCACATGTCATAGATGGTCAGCGCCGCGCCGCTGACGGCGGTCAGCGCCTCCATCTCGACGCCGGTCCGCGAGGCCGTGGTGACCCGCGCGGTGATCTGGACCGAGCTGGACTCGGGCTGCGGCTCAAGATCGACTTCGATGGAGTCGATCGGCAGCGGGTGGCACAGCGGGATCAGCTCGGAAGCGCGCTTGGCGGCGGTGATGCCGGCAATCTGGGCCACCCCCAGCACGTCGCCCTTCTTGAGCCCGGAGGCGCGCCCGGCGGCCTGGTCGATGACCATCTGCAGGGCGTCTGGCTTCATGGAGACGCGACCGCCGGCGACGGCGGTGCGGACAGTGGTGGGTTTGCCCCCCACATCGACCATGTGGGCGCGGCCGGCGTCGTCGAGATGGGTGAAGGTCAAAGGCAACCAGCCGGGGGGCACGACTGCAGGGCGTTCAAGGCACGTTTGGGGTGATCAGACATCAGGCAATTCTAGCAGAAAAGGGCCGGTTTTGGAGCGGTTTTGCAGGTTTCGCGAGTCGGCTGGAGGGCGCGGATGGCGAAGTAAGAAACAAGACCGGGAGGCCCGGCTGGGGCAGGTACAATTCAAAGACACAGGTGGCCGGCGTTCTGGAACCGGCCGGATCGCGAAAGGGCCGGGCATTGGCAGGAATCGAGAGTCGCGGCGGAGGCTTCGGCGCGGCCGCCTACGCGCTGGTGATCGCCTTCTTCGTCGTGACGCTGCTGGCGATCCTCAACGGGCTGGGCGACACCATCGGGCGGGCATTGCAGGACTTCGTGGACTCCCTGCCCCTGCCGACGTAGCGGGTGGCGGCGATGAGCTTCATGTTCGACTTTGAATTGGGCGCCGGCCGTGGCGCGGCGTGCCTGCCGGCCGAGCTGTACCTGATGCGCCGTGGCGGGCGGCGGGGACGCGGCGGGCGGCGCGGCGGCGGCGGCGGTGGCGGGCGACGTTTTGACATGGGCCACGGGCCGCGGCGCGAGTCGGTGCTGGAGCAGTTCGGGGTCAACCTGACCACCCGGGCGCGCAACGGCGCGCTGGACCCGGTGATCGGCCGCAACATGGAGACGGAGCGCATGGTCGAAATCCTGATGCGCCGCACCAAGAACAACCCGGTGCTGGTGGGCTCGGCCGGTGTCGGCAAGACGGCCGTCGTCGAGGGTCTGGCGCAGCGGGTGGCGCGCCGCGAGGTACCGGCCGCCCTGCGCGATCAGCACCTGATCTCCCTGAACGTCAGCGCGATGATCGCCGGGACCAAGTACCGCGGCGAGTTCGAGGATCGCGTGAAACGGCTGATCAAAGAGGTCACCGAGGCCGACAATGTGATCCTGTTCGTCGACGAGGTGCACATGATCCTCGGCGCCGGTGACGCGGTGGGCTCGCTGGACGCCGCCAACTTGCTGAAGCCGGCCCTGGCGCGGGGGCAGCTGCGCATGATCGGCGCGACCACCTGGGAGGAATACCGCCGCCACGTCGCCAACGACAAGGCGCTGTATCGCCGCTTTCAGCCGATCCAGGTCGAAGAGCCCAGCCCCGAGGACGCCATCGAAATAATGCACGGCCTGCGCGAGCGCTACGAGGAGTTTCACGGCCTGCCGATCGCCGACGACGCGCTGGCGGCGGCGGTAAAGCTGTCGAAGCGCTACCTGAGCCAGCGCTTCCTGCCGGACAAGGCCATCGACCTGATGGACGAAGCACTGGCCCGGGCCAAGGTGTCGCGGCTGATGCCGCCGGAGCGGGTGCGGGACCTGCGGCGCGAGCTGGAAGACCTGCGAGCGGTGCGCGAGTCGCTGCCCGACGACGCCGCAGCCGCCGACGTGCTGGACATCGCCACCCAGGAGGCGGAACTGCGCGAGGACCTGCTGAGCGAGCGCCGCGACTGGTACGCCGAGCTGGAGCGCACCCGCCGGGCGATCACCACCGAGGACGTGGAAGAGGTGCTGGCGCAATGGACCGGCGTGCCCCTGGGCAACGTCAGCGCCGAGGCGGCCGACCGCTACCTGGGCATGGAGCAGGCGCTGGAGAAGCGGGTGGTCGGGCAGGATGAGGCGGTGCGCGAGGTGTCGCGCTCGCTGCGGCGCGCCGCCGCCGGCCTCAAAGACGCCAACCGCCCCATCGGGGTCTTCCTCTTCGTGGGACCCAGCGGGGTCGGCAAGAGCGAGCTGGCGGCCGCCCTGACCGAGTTCACGATCGGCTCCGACGACAAGCTGATCCGGGTGGACATGGGCGAGATGACCGACCGTCACAACGTCTCGCGGCTGATCGGCTCGCCGCCGGGCTACGTGGGCCACGACGAGGGCGGCCACGTGGCCGAACGGGTGCGCCGCGACCCCTACGGGGTGGTGCTGTTCGACTCGATCGACAAGGCCCACTCGGCGGTGCGCACGATCCTTTTGCAGATCATGGAAGAGGGCTTCCTGACCGACGGCGCCAGCCGCAAGGTGGACTTCCGCAATACCATCGTGATCTTGACCATGGGCGCCGGCGTGGCGGCGAGCGGGCAGATCGGCTTCGAGCTGGAATCGGACCACGGCGGCTATTCGCAGGCCACCGAAACGCGGATCATGTCGCAGGTCAAACGCGATCTGCCGGCCGAGTTCATCAACCGGATCGACCGCCAGATTCTGTTTCGCAAGCTGGAAGAGGCCGACTACCGCGAGATCGGGCGGCGCACGCTGTCGGCGTTCGCCGGGCAGGCCGCCGAGCAGGGGGTGACGGTCAGCTTCGCCGGCGACGTACTGGAGTACTTCGTGCGGCGGACAGTGGAGCGCGACGACGGAGCGCGGCCGCTGCGGCACATGCTGGAAAGCGAAGTGGAGGATCCGCTGGCGACCAGGATCATCGAGGGTGACGGCGACGAAGCCGCCGCCTACGAAGTGACCCTGCAAGACGGCGACATCAAGATCGTGGAGATGGATGGCGTTGCGACGGTCGATGATCCGGCAGCTGCTGCTCCCGGCTAGGGATTTCGTGCTCGACCTGGTGTTTCCGCCGCGCTGCGGCGGCTGCCGAAAGCTGGGCTGGGGGTTCTGCCCGGAGGGCGCCGCGGAGGTCGTGCCGGCGGCGGTGATCGGCGGCTGGGAGGCCTACGCGAGCCAGGCGGACGCCGAGATCGTGCTGGACTGGCGCCTGGAAGAGCTGGGCATCGAGCGGCTCTGCGCGGCCGGTGAATACCAAGGCGCGCTGCGCAACGCACTGGTGAAGCTCAAATACGGCAACGGCCGCTACCTGGCCCCGTGGCTGGGGTGGTTGCTGGCACCGCAACTGGTGGCCATCGCCGTCGACAGCGCGGCGCTCGTACCGGTGCCGCTGCACTCGAAAAGGCAGAAGGAACGCGGCTACAACCAGAGCCGGCTGCTGGCCCGCGGGATGGCCCGGGAACTGGACGCGGAGATGCTGGACGGTGCGCTGACGCGGTCGAGCAACACCCCGCCGCAGGTCGGGCTGACGGCCGCGCAGCACCGCGCCAACATGCGCGGGGCCTTCGTCGCGGACGCGGCGAAACTGGCCGGTCGCGACGTGGTGATCGTGGACGACATCGTGACCACCGGGTCCACGGTGATGGCCTGCGCGCGGGCCTGCCGGCGGGCCGGGGCGGGGCGGCTATACGTGGTGGCGGTGGCCCATGGCTGAGCCGAGACCCAACGGGTTGCTTGACAGAATTGCGCCTCACGGCGCGATAATCGCGCCCGGGCACGCGGCCCGCGGAGCGGCTGGAACACCCGGCCGGTCGGTCGCGCCCCCGTTGCCCCCTGGAGTAGAGACCTTGACGATCCCATCTCGCCGGCCGACCGAATTTGGCCGGAACGCGGCGACCGGGAGAATCAATTGAAGATATTCGGTCGCCGCGATCGCGAACGGCGCGGACCCGAGGGCCTGTGGCATACCTGCCGCGAATGCGGCGAGATGGCCTATGAACGCGAGTTCGAGATGGCCCACAAGGTCTGCCCGAAGTGCGGCTTCCACGAGCGGCTCTCGGCGCCGGAGCGGATCGCGCTGCTGCTAGACGATCCGGAGGCCTTCGTGCAGATCGCGCCGCGCCTGGCCACCACCGACCCGCTGAAGTTCGAGCGCGACGGCCTGACCTACCCGGAGCACCTGGCGCGCTACCAGCAGTCGTCGGGCCTGATCGAGGCGGTGATCTGCGGGAAGGGCCGCCTGGACGGCGCCGAAATCTGCCTGGCGGTCATCGACTTCCGGTTCCTGGGCGCGTCGATGGGGGCGGTGGTCGGCGAGAAGATCACGCTGACCGTCGAGGCGGCCATGGAGGCGCGGCTGCCGCTGGTGATCGTGAACTGTTCCGGCGGCGCGCGGATGCAGGAGGGGATGTTGAGCCTGATGCAGATGGCCAAGACGTCCGCCGCACTGCGCCGCTTCCACGACGCGGGGCTGCTGTACATCTCGGTGATGACCGACCCGACGCTGGCCGGGGTGACCGCCAGTTTCGCCTCGCTGGCCGACGTGATCGTCGCCGAGCCGGGAGCCACCATCGGCTTCACCGGCCGCCGCCTGATCGAGCAGATCGTGAAGCAGAAGTTGCCCGAGGACGCCCAGAGCGCCGAGTTCATGCAAGAGCACGGGATGGTCGACCTGGTGTCGCCGCGACGGGCTTTGAAGGACCTGCTGGGACGGCTGCTGAACCTGTACACCGGGGCCGGCGCGCCGGTGGATAGCCCGGCGGAGGAGGCGGAGGCCGCGTCGGTAGAGGAATCCCCGGAGGGGCCGGAGGCTGCCCCGAAGGTTGACGAGAGCCAGCCGGCCGGCGGGCAGGTCTGATGGCCACCCTGGAGTTCGAAAGAGAGCTGGTGAAGCTGCGCGAAGACCTGGAAGAGATCCGCGAAGACCGCGGCTTCAAGGGCGACCGCGAGGCACGGATCAGCGAATTGGAGTTCGAGTTGAAGGCGCGCACCACGCGGGTCTTCGCCGAACTGACGCCGTGGGACAAGGTGCAACTGGCGCGCCACCCGGACCGCCCCCACGCGCTGGATTTCATTGACCTGATCCTGACCGATTTCGTGGAGATGCATGGCGACCGCCACTTCGGCGATGACCCGGCGGTGGTGGGCGGGCCGGCGAAGCTGGCCGGGCAGCGGGTGATGGTGATCGGCCATCAGAAGGGCCGCGACACCCGCGAGAATGTGCGCCGCAATTTCGGCATGGCCAGCCCGGAGGGGTTCCGCAAGGCGCGCCGGTTGATGGTGCAGGCGGAGAAGTTCGGGATGCCGGTGGTGACGCTGCTGGACATCCCCGGGGCCAGCCCGGTGCTCGAAGCGGAGGAACGCGGCCAGGCCTGGGCAATTGCCGACAACCTGCTCGAAATGGCCGGTCTGCGGGTGCCGATTGTGGTGGTGGTGATCGGCGAGGGCGGCAGCGGCGGGGCGCTGGCGCTGGGCATCGGCGACCGCATCTTGATGCTCGAACACACGGTCTATTCGGTGGCCTCACCGGAGGGCGCGGCGAGCATTGTGTGGCGGGACCACAAGTTCGCCCCGGAGGCCGCCGCCGCATTGAAATTGACCCCACCGGACCTCATTGAACTGGGGATCGTGGACCGGATCGTGCCGGAACCGCCCGGCGGCGCGCACATCGATTTCGACGCCGCCGCCGAGTTGCTGGTCGGGGCGCTGGAGGACGAGCTGGCGGCACTGGCCGGGCGCGACATCGACGCGCTGGTGGCGGCGCGCTACGAGAAGTTCCGCTCGATGGGCCGGGGCGCGGTGGCGCCGGTCTAGACCCGGGGGGCGGGTTTCGGAGAAGCGTTGGCGCGGGCGGCGAACCCGGTCCGGAGAGCCACTCCAATCAAAACCCGCGGATGCGGGCTAGAAGAAGATTTCCGCGACTTCGTACAGGTCCAGGTCCACCTTGCGGTTGGTGCCGACGGCCTGGGTCAGCGGGACCTCGACAATATCGCGGCCCTGCAGGGCCGGCATGTAGCCCCAGCGCTGGTTGCGCACCATGCGCACGGCGGTCACGCCCAGACGGGTGGCCAGCACGCGGTCGAAGACCGACGGCGGCCCGCCGCGCTGCACGTGGCCCAGCACGGTGACGCGGGTCTCCATGCCGGTGCCGTCTTCGATGGCGTTGGCCAGGCGGCGGCCCAGCTCCTTGGAACTCAGGTCGACGTGGCCGAACTCATCGCTGCCGGACACGCGCGCCTCGGCCTCTTCGAGACCTTCGATGCGGGCACCCTCGGAGATGACGATGATACTGAAGTCCTTGCCCTGGTCGCGGCGCATATTGAGTCGCCCGAGGATGTCGTCCAGCTGCGCGGCGACCTCGGGGATGACGATGTAGTCGGCGCCGCCGGCGAGCCCGGCGATGGTGGCGACCCAGCCGGCGTCGCGGCCCATGACCTCGACAACCATGGCGCGATGGTGCGAGCTGGCGGTGGTGTGCAGGAAGTCCAGCGCCTCGGTTACCCGGGTGACGGCGGAGTCGAAGCCGATGCAGTAGTCGGTGCCCTGCACGTCGTTGTCCATGGTTTTGGGGATGCCGACCACCGGGTGGCCGTCGGCGGCCAGTTGATTGGCGACGGAGAGGGTGTCATCGCCGCCGATGGCGATCAGCGCGTCGAGCCCCGGACCCTCGAAGATCGAGCGGGCCTTCTCGTAATTGCCCTTCGTCTTGCGGGGATCGGTCCGTGAGGTGCCCAGCATGGTGCCGCCCTGGTTGAGGATGCCGGAGACGTGACGGTCGGTCATCTCGAAGTAATCGCGCTCGAGGATGCCGGCCCAGCCGTTGCGAAAGCCCATGATCTGCCAACCGTTGATGATGGACTTGCGGACCACGGCGCGGATGGCGGCGTTGAGACCGGGGCAATCGCCGCCGCCGGTCAGCAAACCGAGCTTGAAGGTGGGCTGTTCGGAACTGGACATCGGGGTGCTCCTCATGCGGATCGGGACGGGTGGTGGGTGGTCCAACCCGCTACAATCGTGGGCTGGTCCGGCCAGTATAGATTCACCCCATCAACGGCCGGTAAATGTTTGTCCGCATGGGGCGGGCGCCCGCCCGCGAACCATGACCAGGAGGCCCGCCGCATGCGCCCGTTATCGACGCTGGCGGCGGTTGGCGCCCTGGGGATGGGGGCGCTGGGCTGGGCGCTGCGCGAGGCCCAGGCGCTGGTGATCGAGACGATCCGGGTGCCGCTGGCGACGGCGTCGGCGTTGGACGGGATGACCGTCCTGCACCTCACCGACCTGCACGCCGAGAGCCCGCGGACCTGGTCGGTCGGGGCGCTGCGGCAGCTCGAACGCCTGGAGCCCGACCTGGTGCTGGTAACCGGCGACGTGATCACGCAGCCGCCGGGCCTGCGGCCGGCGACGCGGGCGCTGGTCGCGCTGCGCGCGCGGCTGGGGACGTTCGTTGTGCTCGGGAACCACGATCACTATCACGGCACGCTCGGGCAGCGGGTATCCGGCAAGATCGGGCGCTTTTCGCACCCGGAGGCGGTGTTGGGGGTGTTCCGCGAGGAGGGGTTGAACACGCTGCGCAACTCGAGCGTTCGGGTCGAAACGGAGCGAGGGCCGGTGCAATTGGTGGGCACCGACGACCCCTATTTCGGGATGGCCGACCTGAACCAGGCCTACGCAGCGGTCGATTCGACGGAGCCGGTGTTGCTGCTGGCGCACTCGCCCGACGCGGCGCGACTGGTGGGCGAGAGGCGCTGCGACCTGATGCTGTCGGGTCACACCCACGGCGGTCAGATCCTGTTTCCCGGCGGGCTGATCCGGGGGATGACGAACACAGCGCTGCGGCTGCCGTCCACGTACGGCCTGATGGTCATCGAGGGGGTGCCGACCCACGTGAGCGCCGGGGTCGGCACGGCCAACCTGCCGCTGCGATTCAACTGCCCGCCCCGGGCGACGCTGCTGGAGTTCGTGGGCCCGGGAAGAGCACCGGAGGCTTTGGCGTGATCCGGCCGGTGGGGATCGAAACCGAGTACGGACTGAACTGCGAAGGGTTCAGCGAAGAGATCGACTTCGGCTATGAGGCGTCGATGCTGGTCCGCGCGGCGCGGGTGGAAGGTGCGTTTCGCGGCTGGGACTACAGCCGTGAGGACCCCTACTGGGATCTGCGCGGGATCCGCGCCGAGCGGCTCGAACGCGACCCTCACGACCTGCGCAACTCCACTTCAAAGAGCTCGAAGATGTCGGCCGAGGAACTGCTGGCCAACACGGTGCTGCCCAGCGGGGCGCGCTACTACAACGACCACAACCACCCGGAGTTCTGCACCGATGTCTGCGTGTCGCTGAAGGATCTGGTGGCGCAGGACAAGGCCGGCGAGCGCCTGCTGCTGGCCTGCCAGCAGGCTCGGAATGGGTCGGCGGCCGACGGCAAGGTGCTGGTGGTGAAGAACAACACCGACTACCACGGGCGCTCCTACGGCACCCACGAAAACTACCTGGTGCCGCGGGCGGTGCCGTTCCAAAAGCTGGTCGACGGCATGATCCCGTATCTGGTCGCCCGACAGGTGCTGGTGGGGGCGGGGAAGGTGGGCTGCGAAGGCAAGGTGGCCGGGGCCGCCAAGTTCCAGCTCAGCCAGCGGGGCGATTTCTTCGAAGAGAAAGTGGGCATCAACACGACGGCCCGGCGGCCGATCTTCAACACCCGCGACGAGCCGCACGCCGACAAGAAGCAATATCGCCGGCTACACGTGATCGCCGGCGACGCCAACCGCTCCGAATACGCCACGGCGCTGAAGGCGGGCATGAGCGGGCTGGTGCTGGACCGGCTGGTGGCCGACGAGGATTTCGGAATCCGGCTGCGCGACCCGGTGCGGGCGGTGCGGGAGTTTTCGCGCGACCCGGACCTGCGGGCGACGGCGGAGCTGGACTCGGGGGAAGCGGTGAGCGCGCCCGACATCATGGAGCGCTACCTGGAGACGCTGGAGGCGCAGGGCGTGGAGGGCGCGGAGCGGGGCTGGGTGCTGGGCCAGTGGCGGGAGTTGCTGGACCTGCTGCGGAGCGACCCGGCGGCGGCCGGCGACCGGCTGGACTGGGTGGCGAAGCGGAACTTGCTGGACAGTCCGGGCGGGGCCGCGGAACTCGACCTGGCCAGCCGCCGCAAGATCGATCTCGCCTACCACCTGGTGGACCCGGAGATGAGCCTGTACGACTCGCTGGTGGAGAGCGGCCGGATGCGCACGCTGGTGAGCGAAAGTCGGATCGGAGCGGCGACGCAGACTCCGCCTTCGGGAACCCGCGGGACGGTGCGAGGATTGATCCTGCGACGGTTTGGGAGCCACGTGCGGAACATGGAATGGGATTCGGTAACCCTGGAACTGGACGGCAGGACGATTGAGGTCAAAATGGAAGCGGTGGCCGGGGACGTGATCGACCGGCTGACGGAGGTGTTCGCGGAAGCGGCGACGCTCGCCGAAGCGGTTGCCAGATTGGAGTCCGGGAGAAATTGAGCATGATGAGGAAGCATTTCGCGGCGGGGGGCCTGCCGGTGCTGGAGACGGACGCGCCGACGAAGCCGTCGAAAACGCCGAGCAAGCCGAAGAAGAAGGAAGACGACGAACTGGATGAGCGGGTAAAACGAATCATCCGCGAAATCCCCGACCCGACCCCGCAGCCGGGCGGCGAGTAGGGGCGTCGGCAGGACTCGAACCGATGCAGGACGCGCTTTTCGGCACCGAGGTGGAATACGGCTGCGTGGGCGCGGTGGCCGCCGCGCAGGCCGCAGCGATGGTGAAGGTGCAGGTGTTCGACGGCGGCAATTACGGGGTGATCGACCCGGCGCCGCGCGAGTGGGGCGAGAAGCCCGGGAATGGCGGGTTCCTGTTCAACGGCGGCCGACTCTACATCGACTCCGGGCACCTGGAATACGCCACCGCCGAGTGCCGCACGCTGGGCTCGATAGTCGCCCACGAGATGGCCGGTGACCGGATCCTGCTGGCGACGCTGGACGAACTGGACCGCCGCGACGAGATCTATTTCGTCAAGAACAACACCGACTACTTCGGCAGCACCTTCGGCTACCACGAGAACTACTCGCTGCGCTCCGAGCCGGACGACCCGCGGGTGGTGTACGGGTTCATGCCGTTCCTGGTCACGCGGCAGCTTTACGCCGGGGCGGGGATGGTGGAGGTGCCGGGGATGGAGGGAGAGCCCCGGTACTCGATCGCACAGCGCAGCGGGTTCGTCGAGAAGGACGTCAGCCGACGGGTGCGCTTCGGCGGCCGACCGATCATCAATCTACGCGACGAGCCGCTGGGCAACCGCAGCCGCTTGCACGTGATCGCCAGCGACGCCAACCGCTCGGAGTACGCCACGGCGCTCAAGATCGGTACCACCGCGCTTGCGGTGCAACTGCTGGACGACGGCTGGCTAACGCCGGTGGACCTGGTGGACACGGTGCGCGACCTGCGACGGATCGCGGCCAACTGGGAGGGCGACTGGTCGGTGCAGGACACCACCTACGGGGAGATCTCGGCGATTGAGGTGCAGCGGATGTTCCTGGCCGAGGCGACGCGGCGCTACGGCGACCGCGACCCGGACACCATCTGGACGCTGACCGAGTGGGAGCGGGTGCTGGATGGGCTGGCCGACGACCCGATGACGCTGTCCGGGCGGGTGGACTGGGTCACCAAGCTGGAGCGCCTGCGCGCCTTTGCCGAAGACTCGCCGCAGGGCTGGAGCGACCCCGACCTGCGCAAGGTCGACCAAGCCTACCACCACATCGACCCGCGGGTGAGCCTGTACACGACGCTGAAGGAGCGCGAGGACATCGTGCTGCAGGTGGCCGAGGGGCATATCAAACAGGCGATGCTGGCCCCACCGAAGGGCACCCGCGCGTTCGGACGGGCGATCGTCGTGCGGGCGCTGGCCGAGCACCGGGCCGCGGATCGCGTTGATTGGCGGCGGCTGCACCGTGACCTGGGCGAGCAGACGGGCTGGGAGGAGAACCTGTTCCTGGCCTACCAGTACATCGACGGCTGGCGCGACCTGCTGGCCATCGGCAACTTCTACCTGGTGCCGTACATGATCGATTGGGACGCGGTGGTGCTGAACGGCGAGGTGCTGCGAATGGCGGACCCGTTCAGCCGCTACGAGGAGGAGGCCCAGGAGTTCGCGGAGAAGGTCGCCGTCCTACTGGCGACGCTCCCGGAACACGAGACCCGCGACCTGGTGCCCGAGTTGGAGCAGCTGGAAGGCCGCGGGCTGGTGATTTTGAGCGACGACGACTTCGACGATCCGGACGGCGCGGCGCTGGCGGAGCTTGATGAGATCGAAGCGCCCAGCGACCCGCAGGACGGCACGGTGCTGGAAGAGGTTGACGAGATCGCGGCCCCCGAAGACGCGGCTGAAGAGGATCCTGACGACGCGGAGGGCGATCCGAAAAGCGACTGATCGTGCTACCTTGGGGACGAGCCCCGAACCGCTGGGAAGGCGAACTCCTTGCCCCAGTCCGACTTCAAGATCACCCGGCAATCAACAATCGCCGAAATCCGCGACTACCTGGGCCCGCGCCCGGCCGTGGCAGTGCACCCGGAGTCGCTGGCGGTGGACGCGGTGCGGCTGTTCTGCCGCCATCGCGACACCAACACCCTCGCGGTGGTGGACGCCGAAGACCAGCTGGTGGGCATTCTCGAAATCGGCCGCCTGATCGACGACATCCTGGCCGACGCGCTCCCGGAGGGCTACACCAAAGACCTGATGGACCTGGAGCGGATGCTGGACGCGACGTTCTTGCTGGCGGTGCATGACACGGTGGGGGAGATGATGACGGAGCCGGTGTCGATCACGTTTTCAGACACGGCCGAGGACGCCTTCCTGACGCTGCACTCCAACGGCCTGCGTGGTATCCCGATCGTGGATGAGGCGGGCAAGGCGCGGAGCTACCTGGGGCTGCTGGAGTTCATGACACTGTGGATGCCCGGGGCGACGAGCGCCGGCCGGATCTACGGGGCGGGCGGGGACGACTAGACGGTACGACCGGGGCTTGGCGAACAAGCAGGGAAGACCCGGCGCAACCGCCGGCTAGGGCGTCTTAGACAGTTCGAAGAAGACGACGAAGAGAACACTGGCAACGGTGCTGGCAATCAGCACTGTGATCAGTCCCGAACGCAGCCAGCCGGCGGGCGGGGACAGCTAGATGCGATCGCCGGCTAAGGTGTCTTAAACAGTTCGAAAAAGACGACGAAGAGAACACTGGCGACGGTAGTGGTGACCAGCATCGCGATCAACCCCGAACGCAGCCACATGCGGGTGGTGATGGGGGTGTCGGTGCGCTCGCTGACGGTGATCGTGACCACATTGGCGGTGGAGCCGATCGGCGTGCCGTTGCCGCCGAAGCCGGCCCCGAACGCCAGCGCCCACCAGAGCGGCGAGGCGTTGATGCCCAGGGCGGTGAGTTGCTGAATGACCGGGACCAGGGCGATGGTGAAGGGGATGTTGTCGACGATGGCCGAGGCGATGGCGCTGACCCAGAGGGTGACGAGGGCGGCGAGCAGCAGGTTCTCCACGGCCAGGTCGGCCACGGCCTCGCCGACGCGCTCGAGGACGCCGGACGCTTCGAGACCGCCGACGGCGATGAACAGCGAGGCGAAGAAGAGCAGCACCGACCACTCGACGGTTTCGAGGATCTTGTCGATCGCCGGGCGGACCCAGAGCAGGGCGGCGGAAGCGCCGGCCAGGGCGACGAAGGCCGGGCTCAGGTGGAGAGCGTTGTGAAGGAAGAATGTGGCAATCACCGCGGCGAAGACGATGAGGATGCGATTCAGGGATCCGCGATCGTGCAGCGCCTCATCGGCATGCATGTCCATGAGGGCGTCGATGTGCGTGGGACGCACGGCAAGCTGATCGCGGAACACGAAGCGCAGGGTTATCAGCACCACGAGCCAGGCGACGAAGGCGATCGGCAGGGCGTGGGTGAGGAAGTCGTTGAAGCTGAAGCCGGCCGCCGAGCCGATGATGATGTTCGGCGGATCACCCACGAGCGTGCCGACTCCACCGGTGTTGGAGAGCAGCGCGTTGGTGATCAGCAGCGGCACCGGGCTGATGCCAAGGGTCTGGGCAATCCAGATGGTGATTGGCGCGATCAGGATGATGGTGGTGACGTTGTCGAGGAAGAGCGACAGAACCGTGGTGACGGTGCCCAACGTGACCATCAGCAGCCAGGGGCTGCCCTTCGACCAGCGCCCGGCGACGATGGCGGCGTACTGGAAGAAGCCGGTCTGCTCCAGCAGGCCGACCAGGATCATCATTCCCAGCAGCAGCCCGATGGTGTTGAAGTCGACGGCCTCCAGGGCCTCTTCTTCGGAGTAGAAATCCATGGCGCCGCCGACGGCGACCATCACGACCGCCCCCACCGCACCGACGATGGTGCGGTGGATCTTGTCCGAGAGGATGCCGACGAAGGTCACGGCGAATATCAGAATCGCGGCGATCTGGGCTGGTGTCATTGCGTACGAGGTTCCTTGATGGTGTGGGGGCCAGCAAAGCGTATTTGGGCGCTCCGCCGGACGTGGTGAGCGCACATGATCGCATACGCAGCGGCCATTAGATGCCGGTAGGCCGGCCACCCGCCGCGGCCGACAGGGTAGCCGGCCCGACCGCCGCCGCCACAGGAGTGTCCGGCGATCCAAAACCGCGGAAGCCGAGGGCTATACTCGGTGCCATTCGTGGCTCAATGAACGACTGAGGGGTCCAGGGGCATGGAAGATGTGTTCACCGCGGAGGAAGTGCTGCTGGTAGCGGTCTTGCTGCTGGTGGCGGGGGCGGCCGTGCTGGTGGCCCGCGGCCTACCGATGCTGATGGCCCTGCCGCTGGTGAATCGCCTGCTGCTGCACCCGATCACCTGGCGCTACCAGGCGGTGATGTACTGGGGCGGTCTGCGCGGGGCGATGGCGCTGGCGATGGTGCTGAGCCTCGACCACGGCTTCGAGGATCGCGAACTGCTGCTGGACATGACCTTCGGGGTGGTGCTGTTCACGCTGTTCGTGCAGGGGCTGTCGATCCGGCCGCTAGTGAACATGCTGGGCCTGCAGAAATTCACCCTGGGCGAGCAGTTTGAGCGCCGCTCGGCGGTGCTACTTTCGCAGCGAAACGTCGCGCAGAAGATCGAATCGCTGCAGACGCGCGATCCGGAACTGGCGCGGCGCTTCGGCTGGGAACGTTACCCGGCCGGCAAGGTGGTTTTCCTGCAGGGCAACTACGGCAGCGACTTTCATGTGATCCGGCGGGGCCAGGCGCGAGTAACGGTGGCGACGGCGGCCGGCAAGCGCCAGGACCGGGTGCTGGAGGAGGGCAACTTCTTCGGCGAGTTGGCGCTGCTGGGCGACTCGACCCGTCACGCCTCGATCCGCGCCGACACCGATATGAAGACGCTGACCATCAAAGAGGACGTGTTCCGCAACCTGCTGGAAAGCCTGCCGGGAACGGCTACGCGGATCGCCCAGGCGCAGTCCCACTACGTCGACGGTGGACCGCCGCTGACCCGGCCCTCCCCCGGCGACGCCTAGGCGGTGCCAGGGCTGATCCGGGCGCTGGAGCGCGCCCTGACCGCCGACCGGGTGTTCGGCGACGCGGCCGGACGGACGGCCTACGAATTCGACGCCTCGCTGGCCCACGGACGGCCGCGAGCGGTGGTGCTGCCGGAGTCGGCCGCCGAGGTCTGCCGGGTGGTGGGGGTGGCGCGGGAGTTCGATCTGCCGGTGGTGCCGCGCGGCGCCGGTACCGGCCTGAGCGGCGGTGCGATTCCCAGCCAGGGCGGGATCGTGGTGGCCTTCACGCGGATGGACCGCATTCTCGACGTGGATCGGCGCGATCGGCGGGCGCTGGTGGAGCCCGGGGTCGTGAACGACCACCTCACCACGGCGGCGGCCAAACACGGGCTGTACTACGCCCCGGACCCCTCCAGCCAGCGCATCTGCACGCTGGGCGGCAACGTGGCCGAGAACTCCGGCGGGGCGCACTGCCTGGCCCACGGCACGACCACCAACTACGTCCTGGGCCTGGAGGTGGCGCTGGCCGGAAGTGAGTTGGTGTGGCTGGGCTCGGACGCCGGTGACGCCGCCGGCTACGACCTGCGCGGGGCCATGGTGGGCTCGGAAGGAACGCTGGGAATCGTGACCAAAATTGCGCTGCGGCTGCGGCGGGCGCCGGAGGCGGTGCGTACCCTGCTAGCGGCATTTACCGGAGTGCGCGCCGCCGGCGAAGCGGTGACCGAAATCATCGCCGCCGGGATCCTGCCGGTGGCGCTGGAACTGGTGGACGGCATGACCGCGCGGGCGGTCGAGGAGGCGCTGCACGCCGGCTTCCCGCCCGATGCCGGGGCGGTTCTGCTGGTGGAAATCGAAGGGGTGGAGGACGGCCTGGACGCCGAGATGGAACGAATTGAGGCCATCTGCGCCGGTTCGGCCACCACAACCCGGCGGGCGGAGACCGAGTCCGAGCGGGCAGCGCTATGGCGCGGGCGCAAGGGCGCGCGGACCGTGCTGGGCAACCTGCGGCCGGACTACTACGTGCACGACGCGGTGGTGCCACGCAGCCGCCTGCCCGACGCCCTGGAGGCGATCGAGGTGGTGGCCGCGAAACACCAAATGCTGGTGGCGACCTACCTGCACGCCGGCGACGGGAACTTGCACCCCAACGTACTATTCGACGCCGCCGACCCGGCCGAGTTCGAGCGGGCGATGCAGGCCGGCAGCGAGATCCTGCACTTCTGCCTGGACCTGGGCGGGGTGCTGAGCGGCGAGCACGGGATCGGGCTGGAGAAGCGCGGCTACATGGATGCGGTGCTGGCCCCGGCCGACCAGGCGGCGATGCGCAGCGTGGGCGCGGCGTTCGATCCCCAGGATCGCCTGAACCCGGGCAAGATCTTCGCCGACCCGCCCGGCGGGTAGCGGACCGCGCGGCGGGTGGCGGACCGCGCGACGCACCTGGCCGACCTGGCCAACCCGCCCCAAGCGGCGATGGGCTAGAAGGGGCCACCCCCTCGTAGGCATCCTGGAACGCCCGCAGCAGCACCCGGTAGCCGTCGTCGTTGGGATGGATATCGCCCACGAGGATGTGGGTCAGCGCCGCCGAGAGCCCGCGATAGAGATCGTTGGCCGGGGCGATGGCGATGTTGTGCAGCCCGGAGGCGGCGTGGATCTGCGTGTTGAGCTCGTTGACGGTGGCGTCGGAGACATCCTCGAAAACCAGCCCGGTGCCGAAATTGAAGGGGTTGTAGTAGGTCATCACGATGATGTGGATGTCGGGCCCGGCGGCGGCGCGCAGGCGGCTGAAGATCTGCTCGATGTTCACGCCGAAGACCGCCACCGCCGCGTCCAGCGCCGTCTGGCAGGCTTCGCCGAAGGGATCGGCGCTGCACTCCACACCCTGCAGCACCGGGAAGATGTCGTTGGCGCCCATCGCGATGGTGATGACGTGGACGTTGGTGTCCGGGTTGCCGTCGTTGACCAGCTCGTTGACGCGCTCGATGGCACGGTCGAGCTGCCGGTTGCCGCCGTTGATCATCGAGTCGGTGCTCTCGCCGGCGATGCCGAAGTTCTGGAACCCGAAGGTCACCCCGAAGCTGGTGTTGAGGTAGTTGGCGAAGCCGACCGCGTAGTTGGCATCGACGCCGCTGGAGCCCTCGCCGAAGGAGAGCGAGTCGCCCAGCGCCAGGTAGCTCCAGGCGCCGTCGGGCGGCGTGATGGTGGGCGGCGACTGGCTGCCAGACCGCGGCTCGGGAAGATCGACCTGCCGGGCCTCGACTTCAACAATCTCTTACTCGGTCGGCACGCTCACTTCGCCGGTGCCGACCACGTGGACGCTGCCCTCGGATACCTCGAGGAGCGAGATGTTGACTTCGCTGTCGGAGAGGGCGTCGTTGAAGTCGGTGACGTCATTGACGAACTTGCTTATGAAGTCGGTGGCCCCGTCCGGCACCAGCACGATGCCGAGGGAGATGGCGGTGACCGAGAAGGTGACCTGGCCGCCGCTGACCGAAACCTCGAGCTCGCCGCTAAACGGCACGTCGGTGCGGCCGCGGAGGTCGCCGTCGAGCTTCAGGTTGTCCGGGTGTAGCTCGAGGGATAGGCGGCTGATCCACGGCGCGCCGGCGATTTCGGCGGCGATGAGCCGGTTGACCTCTTCCTCGGTGAGCGTGATGTCGAACGAGCCGTCGTCGGTGATGTCGTCATCGAAGAGGTCAACGATGCGGTCGCGCTCGGTGGTGTCGACGACCGCCGCCTCGATTTCGGGCAGTTCTTCCATCCAGGGGAAGGTGATGAACCCGAGCAGGGTGGCAATGTAGACGGCGTAGCCGGCGATGGCCAGGATGACCACCCCGACCAGGGCAAAGAAGATCTTGAGGATGGTGCCCATGCGAGTGAATAACCCCGAGAATCTGTTTGGGCCAAAAAAAACCGGCCGCCGACCCACACGCCAGCCTCGACTGGCATTCATTGTCGGACGAAACACCCGCGGGTGTCTAACCCAATGATTCGGGGACGGTCGAGACCATCAGGCCGCGGCCCGGTTCGCGCGCCGACCCGACCTCGCCCGGCCGTCGAGACCGCGAGGCCGCGGCCGCGGCGGCCTACGCCATGTGCACCCCGCCGCACACCAACATCGCCTGGCCGGTGACATAGTCGGAATCGGGTCCGGCCAGGAAGCTGACGAAGTTGGCGACATCCTCGGGCTCTTCCATCCGCCCCAGGGCGATGCTGTCGATGGCCTGCTGCAGGGCCGTCCCGGGCGGCTTGCCCATGAGCTTGGAGCGCTCGCGATCGACCTCTTCCCACATGCGGGTATTGACGATGCCCGGGCAGTAGGCGTTGACGGTTATACCTTCGGGGCCGAGTTCTTTGGCCATCGACTGGGTGAGCCCGACGACACCGAACTTGCTGGAGCAATAGGCGCTCTGGAAGGGCGCGCCGCGCCGCCCGGAGGTCGAGGCGGCGAAGATGATCTTGCCCTGCTTGCGCGGCAGCATGTGGCGAGCCGCCTCGCGGCCGCAGAGAAACACGCCGTAGAGGTTGACCTTGAGGATCTTGTCGAAGTCATCCAATGTGGTCTCGGTGATGCGCTTCTGCACCCCGATGCCGGCGTTGGCGATCATCACGTCGACCTGGCCAAACTCGGCGGCGGCCTGCTGGACCATCGCGGCAACCTGGTCTTCGTCGGTGACGTTGGCGCCGTTGCTGATGGCGACGCCGCCGGCGGCTTCGATTTCGGCAACGACCTCGCCGGCCGGCCCGGCATCCAGGTCGTTGATCATGATGCTGAAGCCGTCGCGCGCGAGGCGCAGGGCGATGGCGCGGCCGATGCCGCGACCGGCGCCGGTGATGATTACGGATTTGCCGTTGCTGTCAGCCATGTGGGCCTCCGATGGTGGGGCGGGGTTGGGTTGGGCGGGATCGGGTTGCGGCTAGGTCGGCGAACTGTTGGCGCTCCAGCCGCCGTCGACCAGCAGCAGGTGGCCGTTGATGAACGAGGCCTCGTCAGACGCCAGGAAGACGGCCGCGGCGGCGATCTCCTCGACCTCCACGAAGCGCCCCATCGGCACCCGCGAGAGCAGATCTTCGACCGGAATCGAGTGCTCGGTGCGGCCGCGCTGAAAGAGCCCGGTGTTGGCGAAGCCGGGGCCGATGGCGTTGACCCGGATGCCGCGCCCGCCCCACTCGACGGCCAGTGCCCGGGTGAGGTTGACGACGCCGGTCTTGGCCACGCCGTAGGCCGTGCGGTAGGCCTGGGTGTGCTGCTCGATGAGCATCGAGGCCGTGCTGAGGATGACCCCGCCGCCCTGCTCGAGCATGTGGCGGCCGGCGGCCTGGGCGCCGAAGAACACGGCGTTCAGGTCCAGGTCGATCATCTTGCGCCAGAACTCCTCGGTCTCGTCCTCGGCGGGAGCGCCGCCGGCGATGCCGGCGTTGCCGACCCAGACATCCAGGCGGCCGAAGGTGTCGATGATCTGCTGGACGTAGGCGCGCAGCCCGGCGGTGTCGGTGACATCCAGTTCGACGGCTAGAGTTTTGGTTCCGATCTCTTCGAGGTCCTTCACCGTCGCGGCGGCGTCCTCCATGTTGAGGTCGCAGATGGCCACCGCCGCCGCGCCTTCACGGGCGAAGGCCAGTGCCATGGCGCGGCCGAAACCGGCGCTGCCGCCGGTGATGCCGACGATCTTCCCCTGTAGTCGATTCACGGCGTCATTCCTTCTGTGTTGGCAGCCTGGTTGGGTGCGGAGGTGACTGCATGCTGTTCTTTCGCCGGGCGGCTGTCAACGCGCGGTCGCGGCCGCGACGATGTGCTCGACGTTCATCCCGAACTTAGTGAACAGGGCCTCGTCATCGCCGGATTCGCCGAAGTGGTCGCGGATGCCGATGCGGTGCACCCGCACCGGAGCGTGCTCGGTTACCGTCTCCGCGATGGCGCTGCCAAGCCCACCGATGATGCCGTGGTTCTCGACCGTGATGAGCCAGTCGAAACGCTGCGCCACGTCGATGATCGCCGGGACGTCCAGCGGCTTCAGCGTGGGCAGGTGCAGGACGTGCGCCGAGATGCCGCGGGTCTGCAACTGGTCGGCGGCTTCGAGCACCTTGTGGGCCATGATGCCGGTAGTGATCAGGCCCACGTCCTCACCCTCACGGAGGGTGACCGCCTTGCCGATCTCGAACTTGTAGTCGTCGTCGAACAGCACCGGCAGGACCTCGCGGGTGGAGCGGATGTAGACCGGGCCCTCGAATTCCACCGCGGCCAGCACGACCTGGCGGGTTTCGGCGCCGTCGGCGGGGCAGATGACCACCATGTCGGGGATCGCCCGCAGGATGGCCAGGTCCTCGAACGCCTGGTGGGTGGCGCCGGTCTTGCCGGCGGGGATGCCGGCGTAGGCGCCCAGCAGCTTCACGTTGAAGCGCGGGAAGGCCACCGAGATGCTCACCTGGTCGGCCACCCGCCGGCCGGTGAAGCAGGCGAAGGTGCTGGTGAACGGGACCAGCCCCACCGAGGCCATGCCGGCGGCCATGCCGATCATGTTCTGCTCGGCGATCCCGACCTGATAGAAGCGCTCCGGGAACGAGTCCTTGAAAATCGCGGCCTGTGTCGAGGAGCCCAGGTCGGCGTCGAGGACGACCACGTTGGGATCGCGCTCGCCGGCCTCGACCAGGGCTTTGCCGAACGCCTCGCGGCAGGAAATCATGTCGCCGATGGCCATCATTTCACCTCCAGCTCGGCGAGGCCCTGTTGCAGTTCCTCGGGTGTAGGTACGCGGGCGTGCCAGGCCACCTGGTCTTCGATGAACGAGACGCCTTTGCCTTTGACGGTATGGGCCAGGACGATCACCGGGCCGTCGGCGTCTTCGCGGGCGCTCTCCAGCACGGCGATCAACTCGGCGATGTCGTGGCCATCGCACTCGACGACCTTCCAGCCGAAGCTCTGCAGCTTGGGCACCAACGGCTCCAGGGACATCGTCTCGTCGACCCGGCCGACCAGTTGCAGCTTGTTGAAATCGACGATCGCGGTGAGCCCGCTGACCTTATGGGTGCCGGCGTACATGAGGGCCTCCCAGACCTGGCCCTCGTCGAGTTCGCCGTCACCGAGCACGGCGTAGACATGGGCGGCGGGGCCCTTCGCCTTGAGCCCCAGCGCCATGCCGATGGCGACGGAGAGGCCGTGGCCGAGGCTGCCGGTGGAGGTCTCGACGCCGGGGGTCTTCAGGCGATCGGGATGGCCCATGAAGATGCTGTCGACGGTGTCGTAGTTCTCCACAAACTCTTCGCGGGAGAAGTACCCGCGCGCCGCCAGCACCGCGTAGAAGCCGGCCGAGGCGTGGCCCTTGGACAGGACCAGGCGGTCGCGCTCGGGCCAGTCGGGGCGCTCCGGGTCGTTGCGCAATACCCGGAAGTAGAGCGCGGTGAGGATGTCGGTGACCGAGAGGCTGCCGCCGGTGTGGCCGGCGCCGGCGTTGGCGATGGCCCGCAGGATGTCCTGGCGAGCGTTGGCGGCGATACCTTCGAGACGAGTGACGAGGGCGGCATCGACGCCGCCGTTCGCGGAGCTCATGCCAGCCCCCGCCGCCGGGGCGGCATTCTCCAAATACGCGTAGACACGGTCCTGTCCTCCTGACTGTCAACAGGATTCGCTTACTCATCGCTGGAGCGGCCGATTAGGAAGTCGAAACCGGCCCCGGAGGCCGGTGAGTGACTGGCGCCGCTCGCGCGTAATGCTAGCACTCCGGAGCCCGGCGCAGCCGGGCGCGCGAAGCGGGCTTTCGCCTAGCCCAGACCCTGCCCGCGGCCCAGGTTTTGACCGTCGACCCAGACCTCGTCGCCGACCCCGAAAAAGCGGTAGCGGTGGCGGAGATCGTCGAGGTGAACGCGGGCCAGCGGCATGCTCACCAACAGCAGGCCGTGGATGGCCCGCTGGATCGGCGACAGGCCCGCGCAGTAAGCCCGGTCTTCGGCGACGAAGGCGGCTGGGTAGGCGGCGACGCGCCGCGCCAGCGGCTTGTGCGACCCGGGCGCGGCGTCGAGATCTTCGGTGTACCAAGTCTGCAGGCGCCGCCGGAGACGGCGGTGCTCGCGCCGGCAAACGAATCGCCACCCGTAGTGGAAGCGGCGCGGAACCGTGGCCCCGACGAACGGCGAGGCATAGCCGGCATCCGGATCGACCGCCAGCGCCAGCAGGACGCGCCACACCAAGGGCGGGCCGGCGAGCCCCTGATCAGCCACGGGTGCGCGGCGATCGGCTGGCCGAATTCATCATTGCGGGGGAGCCCAGCACACCATGCCGAGCAGGCGGATCGGGTTGTGGTTGGCCTGTTCCCAGAGTCCGGCGTCGATGCGCCGAAAGAGGCCGACGGCATCCGGGTTCCAGCTCCACCAGAGGTTGTAGCTGATCTCCTTGAGCGGCCGCAACGACGCGGGGATGCTGGGGACGACGATGAAATCATTGATGGGTTGCACGGACCAAAACCCTCCCTCATTACCGGACGCCCGGGTGGCCGCCGCCGCCGCTAGTCGCCGGATGTCATGATGGGCGTCCGACGGGCGCCGGCCAGCGCGGTCGGATGCGGACCCATATGGTATCGGCAATTCGACCGGAAGGGACGGCGCCGGCGATGACCGCGGGCGATTCAAGCGACACCGGCGGAGCGCGCCACCGGGTGGTGGAGGCGATCGTGTTTCGAAGGACCGACCCCGTGCGAGTGCTGCTGCTGCGGCGCACCCCGCAACGCGGCGGCTGGTGGCAGGCGGTGACCGGCAGCGTCGAAGACGGCGAAGAGCTGGAGGCGGCGGTGCGGCGCGAGGTCCGCGAGGAGACCGGGATCGGCGACCCGGTGGCAATTCTCGACCTGGAGTTCGCGTTTCCGTTTGAGTTCACCAGATACGGCGGCGACCGGGAGTTGGCCGCGGTGAAGCATTCGTACGCGGTCGAGGTGGCCGGGGACGCCGTGACGATCGGCAAGGAGCACGACGATTGGGCCTGGGTGACGCCGGACGCGGCGCTGGCACGGCTGACCTGGGAGGACAACCGGGAGGCGTTACGCCGGCTGGAAACGCGGCTGCGGGAGGACGCCGAAGGGGCAGCTTGACCCGGCCGGGAGAGGCGATTCCGGGGGCGCCATGGAGGGGTACCGAGAGGCGGTTCACGCGGCCAGAATTCCTTGACGAAACCGCGCTTTAGAGTAGATTCAAGACGTGGCGAGGCGGACAGAGCGAGGAGCGAATGGTGGTAAGAATCTACATTCGAAACCATCGCTGGCTGGTGATTAATTAGGGGTCCCCTCGGGTCATCGGACTGAGAGGGTCGTTGGACGGGGCGGTTAGTCCAAACCGAAGCCAGGGCGGGTAAACCGACCCGGCGTACGGAGCGGGAAGGCCGAGCCGGAGTCCGGGGCGGGTAAACCGATCCGGCCACTGGAACAGCTACACCAAACCCCAGCGTCAATGGCGGAAGCTGCGAAGCCCGGAGTTCGAGCGGAAACGCCCGAAACGGGGAAGCCGGCAAACGGAGGTTGGGTGAGGACGCACCTAGTGACGCCCGGTCCCATCACAAGCCATTCGCACGGTTGCACACTGGAAGATGCCACCCAGCCGGAAGGCACAACAGTCCGCAATCCGGCCTTGAAACCACCGGAGCGGAAAAACAAATCAGAGTTTTGATACTGACCGGGCAGTTCCGGCGGTGATCGAGCGAAATACAGAGCTTTCGAGTGGGGGCCTTCGGGCCCCCGCTCTTCTTTCTGCAACGGCCGGCGAGCGCCGCTCGCTGGCCGGGCCCGGCAGGGACTGGTAGATGGCCTAGTCGGGTAGCGCAACCCCGCCACCGGGTCCGCCCTAGTCAGTGGAGCGGGTCCGCGAGGTGGTGCTGCGCGCCGTGTCGGTGGCGAAGCGCTGCAGCGCAATCTCATCAATCACCACCCCGAGTCCGCTGCCGGTCGGCACGTCCAGGTAGCCCTCTTCGTCGATATTCAGCGGCTCCGCCAGCACCCCGCCCAGGTGCTGGTAGGAACGCAGGGTGCGACAGGGCGGGTCGATGATGAACTCGATCCAGGGGGAGTTGCGCAGCGTCGCGCAGAGGTGCAGGTGGGCCGCCAGGCCGATCCCGCCAGCGCCGTGGTGGGGGATGAACTGCCGACCCATCAACTCGGCGGTGGCCGCCACCTTGCGCAATTGGGAGAGACCCTCTGAAGTGGTGGCGTCGGGCTGCACGATGTCGTAGGCCCCGTCGCGCAGCATCCAGTGGAACTCGTGCAGGCCGGTGTTGCCCTCGCCGCCGGCGATGGGAACCCCGACGGCGTCGCGGAGCCGCGACAGGTTCTCGAACTGGTAGCGGGGCAGCGGCTCCTCGAGCCACAGCACCCCCAGTTGCTCGTATTCGCGGGCGGTGGCGGTGGCGCGCCCTAGGTCCCAAGTGACGCCGGCGCCGGCGACCGGATTGGAGGCCGAGACGGGACCCGCCTGATTGGCGTCGACCATGATCTCCATGGAGTCGCCGACGGCCTCACGGACGAGTTCGACCATGCGGACATCGTCGGCGAGGGTCTCGTAATGGGCGCGGATCTTGACGGCTAGGAAGCCCTGGGACTTGAGTTCGAGGGCACGCTCGGCGACTTCTTCGACGGGGCGGGCGGGTGACCAGGCTGGCGTAGGCGCGGATGCGGTTCTGGTAGAGGCCCCAGAGGGTGGCGAGGGGCAGCCCGGCAGCCTTGGCGACACTGTCGCAGAGGGCCATGTCGACAATCCAGCCGCCGCCGGCCTGGCGCAGGAGATCGGCGTGGCGCTCGAGGGCGAAGGGGTTCTGGCCGATGAGTTGCCAGGCAATGAAGTCGCGGATCAGCGCGGCATCCCTCCGGCCTGAGCCGCCCACGCCGACGATGCCGTCGTCGGTGGTGATCAGCACGATGGTGGCGGGGCGGGAGGTCTCGACTACGTCGGGGCGCCAGGCCGCGCGGAATTCCTCCGGTTACGGGATCTCGAGCATGGTGGCCTTGATGTCGGTGATTTCCATCAGTGCACTCCCCGGATTTGAATGCGAGCGGACATCGATAATACTGTTGCCCACCAGAGCTTGCAGCGTCGGCAACCGGAGGCGGAACGAGATGAGCAAAACGAGCGGGGTCTTGATGGATCTGGGGCGAAGCCCGCACGCGCGGCTGCGGCCGGTGCCGCTGACGGCGGTGGAGTTCGCGGACGGCGTCTGGGCGCCGCGCCGGGCGACGATTCGCGAAGAGACGATTCGGGAGCAGCTGGTGCAGTGTGAGAAGACCGGCCGGATCGACAACTTCCGGCGCGCCTCGGGCCGCCGCGAGATCGCCGATCACCAGGGGTTGGTGTTTAACGACTCGGATGTCTACAAGGCGCTGGAGGCGGCCGGCTACGCGCTGATGGAAGGCGTGAGCCCGGAGCTGGAAGAGCTGATCGAGGCGGTGATCGATGAGATCGCCGCCGCCCAGCAGCCCGACGGCTACCTGAACACGGCCTTCATGTTCAACCGGGCGAGCGCGCGCTACACCAACCTGACCCAGGAGCACGAGTTCTACTGCTACGGGCACATGATCCAGGCGGCGATCGCCCATCGCCGCGGCACCGGCCGGGACACCTTCTTTGACGTGGCGATCCGGGTGGCAGAGCACTTGGTGGCCACCTTCGGCCCGGGCAAGCGCGACGCGACCGACGGGCACGAGGAAATTGAAATGGCGCTGGCCGAGTTGTACCGCGAGACCGACGAGCGGAAGTACCTAGATCTGGCGATCGACTTCCTGGACCAGCGCGGCAAGAACCCGTCGGTGATCCCGGACCGGCCGCGCCGCCGCGAGCGCGAGTACTACCAGGATCACCTGCCGGTGCGCGAGCAGTCGGAGGTGGTGGGGCACGCGGTGCGGGCGATGTATATGACCACCGGGATGACCGACGTGATCCTGGAGGGCGAGGACGCCGCAATGGAGGCCGCGCTGCACCGGCTGTGGGACAACACCTATTCGCGCAAGGCCTATGTGACCGGGGCGCTCGGCGCGCGCTATGAGGGCGAGGCCTTCGGCGACAACTACGAACTGCCCAATGAACGGGCCTACGCCGAGACCTGCGCGGCCATCGGGGCGGTGTTCTGGAACTGGCGGATGCTGGCTCGCTACGGCGACGCCAAATACGCCGACGCCATGGAGACGGCGCTGTTCAACAGCGTGATTTCGGGCATCTCGTTGGACGGGCAGGGCTATTTCTATATGAACCCGCTGGCGTCACCGGGCGGCTACGCGCGCGATAGCTGGTTTGAGTGCTCGTGCTGCCCGCCGAACGTGGCGCGGCTGCTGATGAGCCTGCCGGGCTATGCCTATTCGACCGACGACGACGGGCTGTGGGTGCACCTGTACGTGAGCGGCAGCGTGGCGGCCGACCTCGGGGAGCGCGGCAGATTGGCGATGAGCGTGGATACCGAATACCCGTGGGACGGCGCGATTCGCTTGAAGCTGGCCGAGGCGCCGGGCGGCCCGACAACGCTGGCGCTGCGGATACCGGCCTGGGCGGACACCGCCGAGTTGCTGGTGAACGGCGAGCCGGCGGGAGTGGAGGTCGTGCCGGGTTCGTATGCGCGGATCACCCGGGAGTGGGCCGCCGGCGACGCGGTTTCGCTGGAACTGCCGATGCGGGCGCGGCGCGTGCGCAGCCACCCGCGGGTGCTGAACAACCGCGGCCACGTGGCGCTGGCGCGGGGGCCGATCGTGTATTGCGTCGAGGAGGCCGATCACGCCGACGTTGATGTCTACGACCTGGGCCTGCCGCCGGACGCGACGATCGCCAGTCACCACGAGGCGGACCTGCTGGGCGGGGTGACCGTGCTGGAGGCCGAGGGCGTGGAACTGAACGGCAAGCCGACGAACCTCTATCAGGAGCAGCCGTTCGCCGCGCTGGGCGCCACCGGCAGCACGCCGCTGAAGGCAATCCCGTACTTCGTCTGGGCCAACCGCGGGGCGGGCAAGATGCGGGTGTGGATACCGGAGGCCTAGAGGAGTTGGCGGCAGGGGTTTTGCGGGGAGGCCGGCGATGGCGCTGAAGATCACGTTCGTCGGCGCCGGCAGTGTGGGCTTCACGCGGCGCTTGCTGCGCGATCTGCTGGCGGTGCCCGAGTTCCGCGACACCCATTTCGCCTTCACCGACATCTCGGCGCGGAGCCTAGAGATGGTGACGGCGCTCTGCCAGAAGGACATCGGCAACAACAACCTGCCGACGCGGGTGACGGCGACCACCGACCGCCGGGAGGCGCTCAGCGACGCCGACTACGTGATAAATTGCACCCGGATCGGCGGGCTGGAGGCGTTCGCGCTGGATATCGAGATTCCGCTCAAATACGGGGTGGACCAGTGCGTCGGGGACACGCTGTGCGCAGGCGGAATTATGTACGGGCAACGCAATATCCCCGTGGTGCTGGATTTCTGCCGCGATATTCGCGACGTGGCGAAGCCGGACGCGCTGTTCCTGAACTACGCCAACCCGATGGCGATGAACGTCTGGGCGGCGCTGGAATACGGCGGAGTCAACACCATCGGCCTCTGCCACGGGGTCCAGCACGGCCACCAGCAGATCGCCGCTGTGCTGGGGGCGGAAAGCCGGGAGGCGGTGGACATCATCTGCGCCGGGATCAACCACCAGACCTGGTATACGCAGATTCGGTTGGCGGGCCGGGAGGTCGACGGCGAAGAACTGCTGCGGGCGTTCGAGCGGCACCCCGAGTATTCGCGGACGGAGCGGGTGCGGATCGATGTGCTCAGGCGCTTCGGCTTCTACAGCACGGAGTCCAGCGGGCACCTGTCGGAGTACCTGCCCTGGTACCGGACCCGGCCGGAGGACATTCGCCGCTGGATGGATCTGTCGCACTGGATCAACGGCGAGACCGGCGGCTACCTGCGGGTCTGCACCGAGGGAAGGGACTGGTTTGAGACCGATTTCCCGGAGTGGCTGGCGGCCGACGATCCGCCGATCGACGCCGCCGGACGCTCGGACGAGCACGCCAGTTGGATCCTGGAAGGACTGGAAACCGGGCGCGCCTACCGGGGCCATTTCAACGTGCGCAATCGGGGCGTGATCGTCAACCTGCCGGACGATTGCGTGATCGAGGCGCCGGGCTACGCCGACGGGAACGGTATCGCGGTGCTAACGGTCGGGGAGTTGCCGGCGGCGTGCGCGGCCACCTGCAACGTGTCGGTTTCGGTGCAGCGGATGGCGGTTGAGGCGGCGGTGACCGGCGACGTGAGTTTGCTGAAACAGGCTCTCATGCACGACCCCCTGACCGGCGCGGTGTGCGGGCCGGAACAGATCTGGCAGATGGCCGACGAGATGCTGGTGGCGCAGGCGGAATGGCTGCCGCAGTACGCCAGGGCGATCCCGGCGGCAAAGGCGCGATTGGCGGCGGCCGGTCCGGCGCCGTTCCCGGATAACAAAGGCGCGGCGCGGTTGCCAGTGCGGACGGTGGAAGAGCTGCGGGCGAGCGGGGAGGTGGGGCGGGGGGCGGTGGGGTAGGGGCGGGTGGTCGAGGCGGTCGGACGGTCGGGTGGAAGACTTACGTAGGCCGTGGCCAATTGGTGCGAGAATAGACACTCGGACTGAGCGGTTGCGTCGGACTGGCGCGCTGGTCGGTCGAGCGAGCCCCATCTACCCGCGAAATGAGCGACTCCGCTGAAGATCCTAACGGTCAAGGGCATCGAGATCCGCCTGCACATCACGTTCCCGCTCCTGCTGCTGTTCGCGGCATGGCCGGCGATCTCCGGTCCGCGAATCGATTTCGAAGAGATGGCCTTCAGCGTCGTGACGATCCTGCTGCTGTTCGTGAGTGTAGCCCTGCACGAATTGGGGCATGGCCTGGAGGCGCTGCGCCTGGGAGTCGGCGTCCGCAACATCACGCTCTACCCGATGGGCGGTATCGCCTGGATGGAGCGGATTCCGAAGAACCCGTGGCACGAGCTGCGGATCACGGCCGCCGGGCCGGCGGTGACGTTCGTGCTTGCGGGGCTTCTCTGGTTGCTGGACCAGAGCCTGGAGTCGCGGACGTTGTCGGTGAACTCGCCAGGCCTGCTGGATCGGTTCGTTTTGTCCGGCTGGGGGCAGATGGTGGGACTGCTGGCGACGATGAATCTCACCCTCGGCATCTTCAACCTGATTCCGGCGCTTCCCCTGGACGGGGGGCGCATATTCCGGGCGGTGCTGGCGATGCGGCTGGAGCACGTGCGGGCGACGACGATCGCCGCCCGGGTGGGCCAAGGCGCGGCGGTCCTGCTGGCGGTGTCCGGGCTGCTGGACAACTCGGGAGTGCAGTACTTCGGGGCCGGAATCCGCATCTTCATCGCGTTCTTCATCTGGACATCGGCGCAGGCGGAGTTGAACGCGCTGAAACGGAAGAAGGGCCTGGAAGGGCGGACCGCCGGGGAGATGATGATCCGCAATGCGGCGGTGCTGGGTCCGCATGTCTCGCTGGCCAGCGCGCAGACTTTCATGGCCGGTTCGGCGCAGAACATCTACCCGGTGCTGGACAGCGTAGGGCGGCCGGTCGGGTGGGTGACCCGGACGATGGTGGAGACGGCGCTGACGCAGCTGATCGGCGGGACGGCGATCCGGGAAGTCATGCTGGCGCAGGTGGAGTACGTGGGCGAGCACACGCCGGTGCAGGAGGCCATCGAGTTGATGCTCGAAAAACAGTACCCGGCGCTGGCGGTGGTGGAGACCGACGGCCGGCTGAGGGGCATCCTGATGATCAACGCGACGCCGGCCGCCGGGCCGGCGGGCGGGTCGGGGCTGAACTAGCAGACGGCGGGCGGTCTGGTCCGGCCATCGTCGTACCGGCTCGACGCGGCTAGACGCGCGGCTTGAGGAATTCTAGGCTGGAGCGAATGCAGTCGTAGTGGTCGCGGCGGCAGAGGTCCTGCTCGACAACCCAAGTCTCGGCGCCAGCGGCTTTGGCGGCAGGGATAATGGCATCCCAGTCCAAGTTGCCTTCGCCGACCGGCGCGAAGACCGGCAGGGGCATGTGGCCTTCGTCCGGCAGGGCAACTTCGAGGTCCTTCATGTGGATGACCGGCACGCGGCCATGCAGACGCTCGATGAGATTGACCGGGTTGACTCCGGCGACGGCGGCCCAGTAGACGTCGACGGTCATAGCCAGATCAGGGCCACCTTGCTCGATCAGGAGATCGTAGATGGTATCGCCGTCGAGTCCGCGGAGGAACTCGATGGAGTGGTTGTGGTACCCCAAGGTGATGCCGGCGGCCTTGAGTCTTTCGACGACCGGCGGCAGGTCAGCTAGGAAAGCTTGATATCCCTCATAGGCGTAGCGGTCGTACTCGTCAATGATGATCGGCACGGCGACGTAGGGACAGCCGAGGGTCTGCAGGAAGTCAATCTCGGCGTCGGTGTCGTCGCGTAGCGATCCCCAGCGGCGATGGGCCGAGGCGCAGGTTAACCCAGCATCGTCGAGGATGCGGCGGACCTCGACGGCGGTGGTGTCGGGGGTCTCCCCTTCGACGGCGGTGACACCGGCGAATTCAACGGCTTCGTAGCCGACTTCGCGGACACGTTTGATGGTGTCTACAAAACCGCGCTGATCGTTCATGAAATCGCGGAGGGTGTAGAGCTCTATCGCTATCGTGGCGGCCATTGGGCGTCTCCAAGTAGTTGGTAGGCAAGGGTGATCCTACGCTATCCGGCAAGTCGATCGCAGCGGCAAGCGCTGGGGGTCTACCAGCGATACGGGTGCGGTCTGTAGTTGGCCATAGAGAACGGCGCGACCGTCGGATCGAGGGCGCTGATCTCGTCGATACGAGCGTTGTCCTTGTCGCTGATCTCGAAATCGAACGCATCGAGGTTGGCCCTCAGATTTGGGGATTCCGGTTTACACAGACGTCGGGTGGGCGCACCATTGCACGATGTGCCGGTCGAGGACCGAGGGAGCATGATGAGTAAGCGAAAGGGAAGACACACTGCCGCGTTCACCACGTTCGCAGTGATGTTCGTGGTAGGAATGGTGAACGCGGCTGGGCTCTCACCACGCCGGATGTGGCATGCAATGGTAGGTTCGCCGGGCTCGGTCGCACCTCCCACTACGGCCGTTGAAGAGCCGGCCCCCGAAGGTCCGCCGCACTCCGCGGCGGCTGATGAAGCCAGGCCGTCCGCGCCGGTCGGGCCGACCACGCTGCGCTCGCGGGCATTCATATCATTCGTGATCATGTTCGGAATAGGGCTAGCAGCCTGGTGGCCGATAATGACGTACCTGTCAGTCTTTGTACGGGATGAGCTAGGCGAGGGAATCCTAGCGGCATCATTCCTGATGGTGGGAATCCACGGGGTGACGGCCACGCTGGGACTGGCCAGCGGGCCGTGGATTCGGCGGTTCGGGAGCAAGTGGACCTACATTCCTGGGCTGGTCGGGCTGGCCGCGTTCATGTTCGTGCTGGGCATGATCACCGACTTTGGGTTGGTGCTCGCAGCGGCCCCGGTGATGGGATTCTTCTTGGCATTCCATTGGACCGGAGCCCAGGCGTACGTGATTCAGGCGAGCCCACCGGATCAGCGGGGACTGGGAAGCGGGATTGCAACCTCGGTGGCGACGCTAGTGCCGGCGATCTCGGCGCCGATCCTAGGGTTGATCGCCGAGGAGTACGACTTTGGCACGATGGCATTAACGGCATTCGGAATCGTCACGGCCGGAATGGTGTTGACGATATTCATAGTCCCGAGACTGAAGTCAGCGGAGCCGACGAAGATCGTCGATAGCCTCTCTAAGCCCACGGCCACATCACCCACCGGCAACATGCAACTGCTGCGGATTCCGGGGGTCGTGACGATGCTGATTATACGGGCGTCGACCAGCATGATGCTGGGAGTGTTCGTGTTGCTGAGTGGGCCGAAGCTAATCGATGCGGGCGGGGCGCTGAGTTCGGTGGGGTTCTTTGTCGCGGGCGCTTCGTTGGGCGGAGGCCTAGCGCAGGTGGTAATCGGCTGGACCTCCGACTGGCTGGGGCGGCGTGTGTTGCTGGTGACGACACTGGTGGTCGGGGTCGTATCCTCGGTCGCGTTCGGGCTAACCGACAACGTGGCCATACTGCTGGCAGCTTCCGGTTTCCACGGATTATTCCGCAACGCGACACAGACGCTGCTAGTGGCGGTGACGGGAGATATCACTCCACCGCAGGAGACGGGCAGAATCTCGTCGCTGCTGACCAGTTCATTCTCAATCGGGATGGTGATCGGCGTGCTGGTGGCGGGAATCTTCTTCGAGACCCGGCAAGCACTGCCATTCATTGGGGAAGTTGCGAATATCATTCCGTTCCTCATCGCGGCGGCGGTGGTCGCCGTGGCAAGCATCGGGCTATTCCGCATCCCGATGCGGGGCGTAGACGCGGGTACGGCGGCCTAGCCCCGCCCGGACCGACCCGGGATTCCTTCCAGAAGCGCAGGAACTCGCGCGGGTGGTCGGATGAGCGCAGAAGGGCAAATCGCGCCACCTGCCCGCCGACGTTGCGGACCTTCTCAACAGGGTGGGGATCATTCAAGATACCGTCCGAATCGAAGGCCCGGCCGGCGCCAGCGACTGAGATCTCGTCTGGCACGACCCGGGCATGTAGAGAACGATCAATCGTCCGCAAGTCACTCAGGGTGCGGGTGTCAGTGCGGCCGGTGCGAGCCATCCGGACCAAGCGACGCCCGGCGGCGATCAGCTTCTCGGCAACAACTGCTCCGATGTAATCGGTGGTTCCGGTCAGCAAGACATTCACGGTAGGATCCGCTCTCTACAAGCCTTCCCAAGCTTTACGTCAGGTTGTCTAGACTCTGCCCAGTCCAGCAGGCCGCAGGGCACCTACAATTCACTCTAGAAATCAGAGTTAGACGAGAATCCACTTCGGGAGCTGGCCAGGATCAATACCGCGGCACGGTTAGGTAATATCCGGCATTGTCGACAACCAAGCCGAAGGGACGTCGATGCAGCTGGTCGACAGGACGGTCTGGAAAACTACGGGGCGAAACAGAGCAGGCAAGGGCATCGCTCTGACGCTGTTCTTTACGACGCTGAGCTGGTACTTCAATCGACCGGTGCCGGGTTCATCGCACTATCCACTGGGTGACATCGACCAACTCTTTCAGCTGGCAACCCTAGAGTGGGAGCGTTGGTCACTGTTGTACCAGCCGGGCAGCTTGTTCCAGGGTTTGAGCTTCTACGGGATGGGCGACAGTCTGTACTTCTCGGACCTGCTGCTCGGAACGCTGCCGATATACGTTTTACTGGCCGCAGTGTTCGGTCCGGTATTCGGATTCAACCTACTGCACGTCGTATTGTCCGCACTGAACGGGCTGGTGATGTTCGGCGCACTGCGGCGGCTCACCGGTCAGCCGGTAGCAGCGCTGACGGGGGCGACGGTATTCGCGTTCTCACCGGTTCAGTTGAGGTTCGGTGGGCATCTTCAATTGCAGATGCTGCTGTGGACGGCGCTGATGGTGTGGTTCTTGGTGGCATACGTGCAGACACGAAAGCCGTGGATGCTTACGGCGGCGACTGGAAGCTTCGGCGTGCAGTTCGGGACGGCGGTGTACTTAGGGTATTTCGCAGCGCTGGGCTTCGCCTGCCTGATCGCCGGGGCGGCAGTTACCGGATCGCTGCGGTTGCGGGATTGGCGAGGCGGCACGCGGGCACTGGCGGCAGTCGGTATCGGGCTGCTGCCGCTGATCCCGATCGTCGCCGGGTATCGAGGATTCGAGGACGATTGGCGGATCGCGCGGGACATCCGCGAGGTGGCCCGGTACTCAGCGGGATTGCCGGGATACCTGAGTGATGCCCTACGGGACCAGTGGTGGGTAGGGGCGGCGGGCAACCTGGTCGATGCGAATTGGCTGATCCGTTCGGGCTCGCCGGTAATGATTCCGGTGGGCCTGGCGGCGGTGGGAATCTATGCCGGCATTCGCACGTCGAGACTGCGCTGGGTGGTGATTGCCGCAGTGGGGTTGACAATTATAAGTTTTGTACTTTCGCTAGGGCCTGAATTGCGGTGGGGAGGTAAGCCGACCGGAATTGCACTGCCTTACCAGTTCTTCTTTGAGACGTTCCCGGAGTTTCGAGCCCTGCGCGTGGCAGCGCGGTTCGCGATGCCAGCGATGCTGGGAATCACGCTGCTGGCGACGGTCGGGGTGGACTGGATATGGCGATGGGCGGGCGGGGGCAGGTCGCGGCGCTACGCGCTGCCGGTCGGGCTAGGCGTCCTGCTGGTTCTGGAGTTTGCGCGGGGGCCAGTGGCCTCAGGTCCGCTGCCGGGACGGGATAAGCTGACGGATGCGCTGGCGGCAGTTGGTGGACCGGCCATCTTTGTACCAGCCGACATCTCGATTTGGGAGGAGCCGATTCGTCTTTGGGTCGCAGCGCAAGCCCGGACGCAGATCGTAAACGGATATTCGGGATTCAAGCCGCCAGCGTACGGACAGTTCGCGACACTGGTGGATGAGGCCGGGGTGGAAGATGTGGAGCGGGTGCTTGCAGCGCTGCGGGCCTACGGGGTGCGATCGGTAGTACTGGACACGTCGCGGATGTCGGCGGGCACTGTGGAAGGTTGGCTGAGGGCTGCCGGCGAGCTAGCGGACGGGCAAGATCCGGTGGAAGCTGATCAGTTCGTGGTGGTATCACTGGATGGTGGCGAGCCGCCGGATCAGCAGTCAGGCTGGGACCGAGTGGAGGTGGATTTCTTTGCGACGGGCCTTCGGGCTGGGGAGGAACTGGCGGCGCCGGCACTAGTGACGAACCCCGGGCCGAAGCCCTGGTTGCCACCAGAGGGAAGGTGGTCGCGCGCAACGACGATGACCTGGACCGACGAGGACGGCGGACAGCGGTCGGAGACGGGTGAATTATTCCGGGTGCCGCCGGTTGTGCCGGGATTCTCCAGCATGACAATCGACGGGCTGGTGCGGGCGACGGCGCCGATACAACCAGGCAACTACACGCTCTCGCTGGTAGTGAACAGGCACGTGGTGGCGGAGCACTCGATCACGGTCTTTCCCGCAACGGGACCGGCGGCCGGAAACGGCGACGCCGCTGAGGTCACTGTCCTACAGATGTCGCGAGAGTCGCAGGTTGATTGGCCGGCGAGGCTGCGGGTGGCGGCGTTCAACGTTGGGGATGGCGCCTGGGACGGGTCGTACCGGGTCGGGTATAGGTGGCTGCGAACCGGGAAGGACAGGACCGCCGGGGAGGTGGCGGTGGAGGGTCGATTGTTCTTCTCCGGTCCGCTAGCGCCGGGATCGGCCGAGATTGTGGGAGGGAAGATTGAAACTCCCGGGGAGCCGGGTTTCTACCTGCTGGAGTGGGGGGTGGTCCATGAGGGGGTGGAGTGGCTCTCTACGGCGTCGGCGGGAGTGATGGTGAGCGGCTAGACGGTGGATGTGGTTATAAATCTATGTCGCCGGCGCGGGCGATGAGTATCTCGATAGTGGTTCCCTGGACGAAAAGAGTGAAGAGGACGACGCCGAAGGTGATCTCCTGCAGGAGGGCGCGGTCGGGGAAATCCAGCGGCAGCGAGAGGGCCATGGCAACAGCGACCGCGCCGCGCAGCCCGGACCACCAGAGCACGTTGAGCCAGGATGTGGGCAGATGCGGAGCGATGCCGCCGAAGACGGCCAGCCGGGAGGCGCCGTTGAGCAGCAGGTAGACCACCAGCGCGCGGCCGATCAGGACGGCAAGGATGGCCCAGAGGATGGGGCCGATGGCGTCGCGGAGGCTCTCCAGGGTGATGGCCAGGCCGACGAGCAGGAAGACAACGGCGGTGAGCACGAAGGCGAGGAACTCCCAGACGCTATCGATGGCCTGGCGGGTGGTCTCGGACATGCCGATGCGGCGGCCGACGTTGCCGAGGACGATTCCGGCGGTGACGGTGGCGATGATGCCGGATTCGTGGAAGGCGTCGGCGATGACGTAGGCACCGTAGGCGAGCGCCAGGGAGAGGGTCGTCTCGACTAGGTGGTCGTCGACCCGGGCGACGATGAGGGAAACGACCAGGCCGCCGACGAGACCGATGAGGATGCTGACCCCGACGGTGACGAAGAACTGCACGATCGCGCCGGTGATGACGACCTCGGACTGGACGGCCTGGATGGCGATGACGAAGACGACCAGGCCGGTGCCGTCGTTGAAGAGCGATTCGCCTTCGACCAGGGTGGCGAGACGCTTGGGCGATCCGAGCCGCCGGAAGGTGGTGAGGACGGCGGCGGGATCGGTGGCGGAGACCATGGCGCCGATGACGAAGGCCAGGTCGGCGCGCATGCCGGTGGCGAAATGGAGGATGGCGGCGACGACGGCGGCGGAGATGATGACGCCGGGCGCGGCCAGAACGGCGACCCCGGCGATGGACTGGCGGAACTCGCGAATGTCGATGCGGAAGGCGGCGTCAAAGATGAGGCCCGGTAGAAGAACGACTAGCACGACTTCGGGGCTGATCTCGAAGTGCTGGTCACGGAAAAGTTCGGCAGTAACCAGGCCGAGAACGACCAGTGCTACGGTGTAGGGCACGGCGACGAGGCGGACGATGAGCGCGGCGACGACCGCGACCGTCACCAGGGCGACGGCGATTTCGACGGTGTTGAGTCCGAACATGCCCTCCATAGCCGGGCATTCTAGCCGGGCTTAGAGGAGAAGCAGGGTTTGACAGAGGTTGGTGGATGGCACCGAGGCGGCATACGCCGTGCTGGCGGCCTAGGCGGTGGTGGCGCTGGCGGTGACCGCGGTGCTGGTGAGGAGGCGGGGCTAGCCGGGGCCGGCAGGGTTAGGCCGGGTCGGTCTCATCGGGCGGTGCAACGAAGCTACCGGCCTCGGCCGCGAAGCGCTCGTCGACCAGGCCGCTGACCGGGTCGGCGACCCGCCGGAACGCGGCCAGCAACGACCGGGCTTCGTCGGTGAGCCGCGACGCCCCGCCGCCGGACCCGCCGGAGGTCGAAATCAATAGCGGAAAGCCGGCCGCGGCTTCTGTCTCCTGAAGCTTCTTCCAGGCCGTCCGGTTGGGCAGATCGAGCTCGCGGGCCGCCGCCGAGACCGAACCGAGCCGGTCGACCCGCTCCAACAGGTCGGCCCGGAACCCGCTGAGCAGCACTACCCGGTCGTCCTCCAGCCAGACCTTGGAACGCGCGCGCCAGCGGCTCTCGCGGGACTTCGGCATTTTCGGCGTCTCCGGTTGGCGGGGCGGACGCTGGCGACGGCTTCAATACTAGGCGGGTTGGCAGCTGGTGGCGTGGTCGTTGGCTCCGGTTGTGTCGCGCAAACCTGCGCACCGAGCATTTGGCAGCTGGCACAGCTTATTATTTCCGCTTAGGAAAACTATTTCTGTTACACTGGAAATCAAGGTCGCGAAATGGAGGGCGGCCAGCCGGCAAACGGGGGAACGGCTTGATTTCGCGGTTGGATCTGGGCGCGGGACAGAAGGCGGAGGTGGTGGCGGGCGGAGGCGGCGGCTTGATTTCGCGGCGGCTACTGATTGATGGATGGCGGGTGGAGGCGGTGGCGCTTTGATTTCTCTGGCTGAACTGAGCGCGGGACAGAAGGCGGAGGTGGTGGCGGTGGTGGCGCACGGCCTCATGCAACGCCGGTTGCTGGACCTGGGGTTCGTGTCGGGTACGCCGGTGGTACTGGAGCTACGCGCGCCATTTGGGGACCTGCGGGCGTACCGGATTCGTGATTCGGTGTTCGCCCTGCGCGCCGCTGAGTCGCAAAGCGTGAAGGTGCGGCCGGTGGAAACCGGGGGCAAGGCGCGATGAAGGCGGCGGGCTCGGTGGCGATGCCCGGGGTCACCGCGCCGGCGGAGGCTACGGGGGCTTTTGTGGTGGCGCTGGCCGGCAACCCCAACACCGGCAAGAGCACCGTCTTCAATGCCCTGACCGGCCTGCATCAGCACGTCGGGAACTGGTCGGGGGTGACCGTGGGACTGGCCGCCGGGACCTACCGCCACGCCGAACGCGAATACCGGGTGGTGGACCTGCCGGGCACCTATTCGCTGGTGGCTACCAGCGAGAACGAGGTGGTGGCGCGGGAGTTCCTAGTCTTCGAGGATGCCGATGTGGTGGTGGTGGTGGTGGACGCCTCGGCGCTAGAGCGCAACCTGGGCCTGGTGCTGCAGATCCGCGAGTTCACCGGCCGGGTGGTGGTGTGCCTGAACATGATGGATGGCGCGGCGCGGCACGGCGTGCAGATCGACGTGGCCGGGCTGGCGGCGGAACTGGGGGTGCCGGTGGTGGCGACGACCGCGCGCGACGGGCTGGGAATCGCGAATCTCCGCGCGGCCATCGCCCGGGTCTGCGCGGCCGACGACCAGCCGGCCCCGTGCCCGGTGCACTACCCGGCGGACGCCGAAGAGGCGGTGACGACGTTGATGCTGGACCTGGTGGCGAAGGACCCGGCGCTGCCAGCGCCGCGCTGGCTGGCGGCCCGGGCGCTGGAGGGGGACGCGGAACTGGTGCGCCGGGTGCTGACCGGCGATGCGGCGCGGCGGGTCGAGATTCCGATTGTCACGACGGAAGAAGCGGAGCGGATGGCGGCGGCGACCACCGGAGCGCTCTGGGCGGAGGTGGGGCGGTTGCTGGAACAGACGGTGCGGGAGCGAGCGGTGGACCGGCCGCGACTGACGGCCCGGGTGGACCGGGTGCTGACTTCGGCCTGGGGCGGCTATCCGCTGATGTTCGTGGGCCTGGTGACGGCGATGTGGCTGACGATCACCGGCGCGAACTATCCGTCGCAGTGGCTGGCGGCGGCGCTGTTCTGGGTGGCCGACCGCGGCCATGAAGCGCTGGCCTGGGCCGCCGCGCCGGACTGGCTGGTCGGGGTGCTGATCGACGGGGTCTACCGGGCCCTGGCCTGGGTGATCGCCGTGATGCTGCCGCCGATGGCGATCTTCTTTCCGATCTTCACCCTGCTGGAGGACGCCGGCTACCTGCCGCGGGTGGCCTTCAACATGGACCGGATGTTCGCGCGCGCCGGCGGCAGCGGGCAGCAGGCGCTGACGATGTGCATGGGCTTTGGCTGTAACGCCGCCGGGGTGACCTCGTGCCGGATCATCAGTTCGCCCCGGGAACGCCTGGTGGCCATCCTGACCAACAATTTCGCCCCCTGCAACGGGCGGTTCCCAACCATCATCCTGATCGCCTCGGTCTTCGTGGCGACCGCCTTCCCGCCCTACCTGGGAGCCGTGGTGGGGGCGGCGACCGTGGTGGCGACCATCGGGCTCGGCGTGGTGGCGACGCTGATCGTCTCCGGGGCGCTGACCCGCACGATCCTGCGCGGGGAGCCTTCGGCCTTCGTCCTAGAGCTGCCGCCCTATCGCCGCCCGAAGTTGCTGCCGGTGATCTATCGCTCGATGTACGAGCGGACCCTGCGGGTGCTGTATCGAGCGGTGGTGGCGGCCGCGCCGGCCGGGCTGGCCATCTGGCTGATGGGCAATACGACCATCGCCGGCGCGACTCCGATGAGCCACGTCGCCGGGTTCCTGGACGGGCCGGGCCGGCTGCTGGGCCTGGACGGGATCGTTCTCGTGGGCTACGTGCTAGCCATCCCGGCCAACGAGATTGTCCTGCCGACAATCATGATGGCCTACACCGGCGCCGGGGCAATGGTGGACGTGGAGCAACTGACCGGCCTCGAGACGCTGCTGAAGGGCCAGGGCTGGACGACGCTGACCGCCGTATCGCTGCTGGTGTTCGTGGTTCTCCACAACCCTTGCTCCACAACAATTTTGACGATCAGAAAAGAGACCGGCAGCTGGAAATGGGCCGGGTTGGCGTTTGTGCTGCCGCTGGCGCTGGGGATCGCGGTGTTGATTCCGCTGGTGGCGCTGGCGCGAGCGCTCGGGGCTGGTTAGGGGCCGGCGGGACGCGGACCGGCGATGGGGAGAATGGAGGTTGCCAGGGGCTAGGCTCCGGAAGCAAGCGGGGTGACGAAGACCGCCTCAGCCACCGGGATGCCGATGGGCTGCGTGCGACCGCCGTACTCGACCACCAGCGGACCGCCGAAGGGCAGGCGCTCGACCAGCACCAGCCGGGTGCCCGGCACCAGCCCGATCTCGGCCAGGTAGCCGAGCATCTCCGGGTCGCGATCGCGGACCCGAACCACCTGTACCCAAGCGCCGACATCGACGCCGGCGAGGGCGCGCGATTCGTCGGTGACGGCCTGCAAGTCGGCGCTCGGGATGGAATCTCCGTGGGGGTCCGAAGTGGGATTCGACAAGACTTCGGCGATGTGGTACTCGAGCTTCTCCGAGAAGGAGTGCTCGAGGCGGTCGGCCTCTTCGTGGACGTCGTCCCATTCATAACCGAGGATTTCGACCAGGAAGCGCTCGATGAGGCGATGGTGGCGGACCAACTCGACCGCGGCCTCGGCGCCGGAATCGGTGAGCTGCGCGCCGTGGTAGGGCTGGTAGTCGACGTAGCCGCCCTCATGGAGCCGTTTGATGGCCGCCGTGACCGAGGCCGGCGGACGGTCGAGCGCTTCCGCTAGGTGGCCCATGCGGACCCGCGCGGCGACGCCGCCGGCGAGGTAGATCTCGCGGAGCTGGTCCTGGTCGGCCTGGCTTTCCGGCAGTGGAGTGCGGGGCCGGTTTGTGTCCTGATTGTCCAAGGGGCTCTTATTTTTCCTCGCGGGAAATATTTATTGCAGCGATTATGAACCCGCCGCGCGAGGCGCGCCAACGAACGGTGGGGTGGGTGGCTCGGAAGAGTGCGCCCGGAGGGGCCGGCCGGCTATTCGCTGACGGTGAACCGCGCTCCGGCGACCGCCTGGCCGTTGATCAAAATGCTCACCGTGTGCTCGCCGGCGATGCTGACCACCCGGAAGAACGCGAAGTTGGCGCGCTCGAACCCGAACTGCGGCCCGGACTCCCAGATGCTGACCTCGACGCCGTCGCGGTACCAGGCGATGCCGACCGTTGCGCCAGACGGTACGTCGCGGAACTCGGTGGCGACGTAGACGTTCTCCCCGACGCGGAACTGATCGTCGATATCGACCGGTAACTGGTCGGCGTTGATGCCGCGGGCCAGTATCGCGGCGGCGACCCAGCCGTTGACCGGGTTGGGGATGGTGGCGGCAGTGGCGGTCGGGGTGGGCTCCGCCGGAAGTGGAGTCGGCGTGGCGGTGGCGGCGGCAGTCGGTATCGGCGATGGTAACGGCGGCGGGGACGGGGTGGCCGTCGCGTTCTCGGTGAGCGCGGCGGTTGGGGTGGCCGTCGCCACCGCTGTGGGCGATTCAACCATGACCGCGGTGGTGGGGCGGGGGGCGACGTCCGGATCGATGGGCTCGGCGGGAGACGCGGTGGTGGCGGCGATGGCCTGAGCGGCCGGGGCAGGGGCTTCGGCGATCAGGGTGGGAGTGGGGTGGCGGTGGGGAGGACGATGATGGTGGGCCGGGGAGCAGCAACCGCTCCGGGTTCCTCGTCGGCCAGCCATCCGTGGGTGGTCAGCCGGTAGGTTGCCACGGCGGCCAGGGCCACCAGCAGCAGGAGCACGAGTCGACCCGGACCCAGGCGTCCCAGAAATCGACCAGGATTCCTCAATGGCACCTCGCGTCGCGACGGCGGTGAATGCGGCCGGCGGGCCCGGCTCCCTCACTCACGGCACGGTCTTCGCGCTGAAGGATTATGGCATTTCGGGCAAAACGGGGCGATTTTCGACGACGCGTCCGCCCGGCGGGGCGCTATTCAAAGGCCTTCTTGCAGCGCCGCCAGGTGCCGCCGGAAATGGTCGGCGACGACCTGCTGATGGGTGGCCGGCTCGGCTTCAAGCAGCGCTTTGATGGCCGGGCAGAGGTCGGGATCGGTGAGCACCGAGCCGAATGTGACGTGCAGGATCTGGCGGCCGGGATCGCGGTTGAGATAGGTGTCCTCAAGATCCGATGCCGAGTCGATTTCGGTGGGAGCGGCGGCGTCCTGGACCTCGGAGGAGATGTGGTAGGTGGCGCGATCGGTCTCGAAACGGCCGCGCGAAAACTCGACGACGCGGCGGAGCAGGGCCGGGTCGTGGCGGGCGACGGCGCGCAGGGCCTCGAGATAGCTGGTGCCGGCGGTCTTGACGTGAAATAGGCCGCCGGTGACCCGCGCGATGATCGGGTAGATGGAGAGTTTGTCGGAGCCGGAGTGCAGACTGAGCTTGTAGGGCCCGAGTCGCCGCACGATCTGCATGTGTCGTTCCAGCGAACGCTCCAGGACCGCCAGATCGCCGCGGTAGTCGATTCCTTTTTCGAACCCGCCGACGTAGCGCGGGGCCAGGCTGACCAGGTTCATGCCGGAACGCCGGCACTGGTCGGCGATTACGTAGTGCTCGGCGAGGGTGGTGGGCTGGGGGGTCTCGTCGACGCTGAGTTCGATCTCGTGCCCGCCGGGGATGCCGGCGGCCGCCTTTTCGATATGGGCGGCGAGCCGGCGGGAATGGGCGATGGCGCGGCCGTACTTGACCGCCGCGCGCCGGACGGTGGTCTCGTCGAAAGCGATTTCGAAACCATCGAAACCAACCGTCTGGCCCCGGTAGGTGTCGAGCCAGTCGATCTCGGAGCGGACCCCGGCGAATTGTTCGTCCACTTCGGCGGCGCTGTAGTCGTCGGCGGCGATGTCGACGTGATCCGAAGGATCGATGGTGAAGAACGTGTAGCCGGCGGCCGCCGTGGCGTCGACGTCAGCGGCAGTCTTGAGATGGTCGGCGTCGGCTCCCCACGAATCGGTGAAGCCCGCGGCGGTGAGGGCGTTGGCGGCGTCGGCCATGACGTCGGCGGCAGAGCGCGCGGTGCGCTCCATCTCGCGGATGGACTGCTGGGCGAAGATGGGCGCGATGCCGGCGCCGAGGTCGCGGTGCGCTTCGAGGTGGCCGGGGGTGGCGGTGCCGAGCCGGTCGCCGTAGCCGAAGCTGGGCTCCAGTCCGAGGACGCCGGGATTGGGAGCGGACATGGGGTTTGTTCTCCGGGGGGTGGTGGTGCGGGGCAATTTTAGCCACGGGTGCGGGGCCGGTGGCTTTCGCCGTCGCCGCGCGCCGTCCAGACTAACGGGGCGACTCCGCGGGGCGCGGTAGCGATCGGGTCGGGCGGAGAACGCGGCGTTGGCGCCGAGAATCCGGCCGGCGGATGAGGAGGAGCCACCAATGAACCACGCGGATATGTTTGCGCCGCTGTACCAGTTGCGCGATGTCGAAAGCCGCCGCAGCTCGACATGGGATCGGAGCGGCAAGAACCAAGACTGGGTGATGATTCAGCCGGGAGAGACGGCGGAGGTGCTGGACGAGGCCGGGGCGGGGTGCGTGCGCCACCTCTACTGGACCTATATCTATTAGGGCAGCCGTCTTCGCGGGAGCCGGACCAGGAGGCGCCCAGGATGAATGTGTTCCGCGGGATGGTGTTGCGGGCCTTCTGGGACGGCAGCGAGGTTGCGAGCATCGAGGCGCCGCTGGGGAACCTGTTCGGTGTGAGCAACGGGCAGGTGCGGCCGCTGCGCTCGCTGGCGTTTACAGCCAATGAGGGCAAGGACCGGGCCGGCCGCGAAGGCTGGGGGTTTAACTGCTACCTGCCGATGCCCTTCGCCGATGGGGCGCGGATCGAAATCGAGAACCAGGGCGATACCGAGGCCCGTATCTGGGTGCATGTGGACTATGAGCGCTGGAAGCAGCAGCCGGCCGAGGATGTGGGCCGGCTGCACGCGCTGTGGCGCAGGGAACCGCGCACCCACGGCGACAAGCTGCCCTGGGAGCAGAACGTGAACCTGACCGGGGATGACAACTACGTGATTCTGGATGCGGAGGACGATGGCCAGTTCGCGGGCTACTTCCTGACGGTGGTGAACCGGGCGCGGGAGTGGTGGGGGGAGGGGGACGACATGATCTTTATCGATGGGGAGGAGTTTCCGCCGTCGTTCCACGGGACGGGGACGGAGGAGATATTCGGGGGTGGAACCTGCCCGGTGACGGAGTTCAGCGGGCCCTACACCGGCTTCCATTGCATCGAAAACCGCAGCGGCTTCGACTGGTGGGGGACGAACGGGGTGTACCGGTTCCAGGTGAATGACCCGATCCAGTTCCGCAATTCGATTCGGGTGACGCTGGAACACGGCCACGCCAACGACCAGGACAATGACTATTCGACGGTGGCTTTCTGGTACCAACGAGGCACGGCAACGGAGCGGGAACCGCTGCCGGGATTGGCCGAGCGCGGGATCAATTTTCAGGACTCGGGTGCGGACGGCGGGTAGGGGGAGGCCACCGGCTTGACAAGGGGGTTGAAGGTCAGTAGAAGTGCGTGATCCACCTAGTATTGCTGCGCCCCGAATAAGGGAGCGTCGTTTCTTCGACACTGCGGGCGCCAGCACCTAGCGCTAGGGGAGAGCAAGTGTCTCCAAAGAGTATTGACAACCTAAGTCGACGCCAGTTGATGCGGCGCATGGGTGTCCTCGGAGTGGGCGGAGCGGCCGTGCTAGCCGTGGCCGGCTGTGAGGGCGAAACGGTGGAGCGAGTGGTCGAGGTTGAGGTGCCGGTGGAGGTCGAAGTTCCGGTCGAAGTTCCGGTGGATCGGATCGTCGAGGTCGAGAAGGAAGTTCCGGTCGAGACAATCGTCGAGGTCGAGGTCTCGCCGATGGAGCCGATGGACGACGACGCACCGGCCGGCCAGGCGGACGTGTGGCGGATTGGCATCTTCGAGGACGTCACCACCCACAACTTCTTCAACATGCTTGGGCCGGGGCAGACGGCGTGGAACTTCTATGCCTTCCTGAACCGCTACCCTTCGCTGTATGGCCTGTCGGACCAGCGGTTCGACTGGGTACCGATCCTGGCCGACGGATTCCCGGGCCCGTTCACCGAAGAGGGGTATTTCGTTACCGCGACAGTAAGCCTGAAACAGGGGCCAATGTGGAGCGACGGGCAGCCGATTACGGCCCACGACGTGGCCTACTCGGTGAACACCGTGCTCGAACTCGAGATGGTCGAGGGCAACTGGTCCAGCATCGTTGACTCGAGCTCGGTGGCGATGGTGGAAGCGCTGGACGACTACACGGTCAAGTACTACTTCCATTCGACTCCGGGCCTGGCGCGCTGGCAGTTTGGCCTCTCGGGCACGCAGTTCGTGGCGAAGCACTTCTGGAAGCCGCTGCTGACCGAGGCGATGGCGACTTCGGAAGACAAGGCGGAGCAGCGCGCGGCGGTGTTCGCGATTGAGCCGGAGAATGAGCCGACGGCCGGTGAGATGACCTTCGTGAAGTGGGAGAGTGGAGCTTTCGTACAGGTTGAAGCCAACGAGAACTACTTCTTCTCCGGCAGCACGTACACCGAGTACGCGAACGGCGCGTACAAAGAGGAGTTGCCGGGCGAGTACGAGTTCACCGCCTACGGCGACGCCGAGGGCGATGTGCTGCTTGAGGTGACCCGCGCGCCGGCGGCGCCGACGGTGATCTACAGCGTGTACCCGAGCCAGGATGCGGCCGTGCTGGCCATGCAGAATGGCGAGATCGACTACATGCTGACACCGCTGGGCCTGGCCCGTGGCTTCCAGGAGCAACTGGCCGGCCGCGAGGACGTGAAAATCATCGCCAACGTGCCCAACGGCATCCGCTACCTGGGCTTCAACACCCGCCGGCAGCCGATGGACTCGAAGGCCTTCCGGCAGTCGGTCAGCATCCTGACCGACAAGGAATATGTGACCGGCACCGTCCTGGCGGGCGTGGCCGATCCGGCCTACACGATGGTTCCGCCCGGAAACGGGTTCTGGTACAACCCGGACGTTGTGGAGCTGGGCAAGGGCATGAGCCGCGAAGAGCGGATCAACGCCGTCGTCGAACTTCTCAAGGGTGCCGGGTTCACGTGGGGCACCGAGCCGGCCTGGGACGCGGCTGGCGGCGCGGTGGTTCCGCGCGGCAATGGCCTGCGTCTGCCGGACGGCACGTTGGTGCCGGAATTGCAGATCGTGGCCCCGAGCGCCGGGTATGACCCGCTGCGCGCAACCTACGCGATCTGGATCGAGCAGTGGTTGAACGAAGCCGGTATCCCGGCCCGGGCGAAGCTGTCCGGATTCAACGTGCTGATTCCGATCATCTTCAACACCTGGGAATTCGACATGTGGATTCTGGGTTGGGGTCTGACGGTGTTCCCGGACTACCTGAACGACTTCTTCAATTCGGAGTTCATTGGTGACGACCGGAACAACGCCGGCGGTTTCACGAATGCCGATTTCGATGCCGCCGCGGAGCAGCTGATCGTCGAGACCGACATCACCCGGGCAAGGGAGATTGCGTTCGAGTTGCAGCGGATCCTGGCGGACGAGTCGCCGTACATGCTGCTGTTCACCACGCAGATCCTGGAGCCGTTGCGGACCAACGTTAACTTCGGCTACGAGAGTGTTATGGACGGAGTCCAGAACTACTTCCAGTCGATGAACGGGCCGCTTTCGACAACGGCGGTCGAGTAGTGAAGGAATCGCCGCTAGAGGCGGTAGGCGCCGGGTAACTCCGGCGCCCATCGTCTTCGGCGCGTAACCGCTATGCGGAGATATCTGCTGGTCCGAACGCTGCAGATGGCGTTCATTTTCCTGGTGGTCCTGACGCTAGTGTTGCCGGGTTGGTGTGGCGGGGCCGGCGTTGCGGGTGGATGTTGCGGGGCGGGGGGCTTGCTCGGACCGGCTGACCGGGCTTTCGATTTGCCCGAACCGCCGGTGGTTTGCTAGCTCGGGATTGGGAGCAACTACGCGGATCAAGGTGAAAGCGGCCGGGATGACGCCGTCGGTGGGACTGTCTTTGAAATCAGCTCCGGCGCGGCCGTGACCGGGCGGGGCGGGTGGTTTCACCTGGAGCGGGCGCCGGCCGACGGGAGTCTCCCAGGCTGGCTGCTGGACCCGGTGCTGATCGCACTGCTGCTGGCCGTCGCCGGACTCTACCTGTATGCGCTGGCGCGGCGGGAAGGCAGGTCGAATCGCTGGCGAGCCGACAGCTTCCTCGCCGCGCTGGCGATCGCTTTTGTCGTGTTGCAGTCGCCGTTGGACGGGCTGGGCGAGCTGTACGTGTTCTGGGCGCACATGCTGCAGCACATGGTGCTGGTACTGGTGGTGGCGCCGCTGGTCTTGCTGGGAGTACCGGGCTGGATGCTGGACCGGCTCTTGCGGCCCCGGCTGGTGCGAGAGATTGTTGGCTGGTTGACCCGCCCGGTGGCGGCGCTGGTGATTTCGCAGGCGGTGCTGCTGGGCTGGCACGCACCGCCGCTCTACGAGGCGGCGCTGCACGACCGCCACATCCACGACCTGGAGCACCTGAGCTTCATGGCCGCCGGAATCCTGATGTGGTGGCCGGTATTGAGTCGTTCGACGCGGCTGCCGGCCGCCCCGGTCCAGTGGCTGGTGCCGTACCTCTTCGTGCTGCCGATTCCGATGTCGGTGCTGGGAGCGTTGATCACGTTCTCGCGGGAGGTCATCTACGAGGCCTACGCGGTGGCGCCGAGGCTAGGGGAGCTGTCGGCGCTGCACGACCAGGAGGTGAGCGGGCTGATTATGTGGGTGCCCGGGAAGCTGATCTTCTGGCTGGCGATGGGGGTGGTGTTCTACCGCTGGTTCGCGCGCGAGACCGGTGCGGATCGGCCCGAGACCGGCGTGCCCTCGACGAACTGACTAGACGCGGCGCGGCGTCCGCATGTGTACGGTGGGGAGCTGGTCGGGAAGGGGCCGGAGCGGCGGTTTGGTTTTGGCGAGTCGCGGCGGGGTTTGCTAACAAAGACTCAGGGAGTTAAGAGACGGCGCGGATTGGTCGGGACCATTCCGCCGGCGGGTACGGGGGTCGTTGGGGGAGTCAGCGTTCTGTTTGGTTTAAGTGCGCCCGGCGTACGGAATTCCGATTCGCGGTGGCGCCAGCGCGCGGCCCGCGCCCGCCTGGCGCTGATTGCGGCGACCGGCCTGCTGCTGCTGACCGGCTGCGGGGAGCTACCGCAAACAATTATGCAGCCGGCCGGCGACGACGCCCGGCTGGTACAGGGCTTGTTGATGCCGATCCTCTGGATCGCACTGGTGATTTTCGTGCTGATCGAGGGGTTCCTGATCTTCTCGATGATCAAGTACCGGCGCCGGCCCGGTAACGAGGACATCCCCAAACAGGTCCATGGCAATAACCGGCTGGAGCTGCTCTGGACGGCAATCCCGGCGGCAATCGTGCTGGTGATCGCGGTGATGACCTTCAAGACGATGGCGGTGCAGGCGGAGGCGCCGGGTGAGGGCGCGCTGGTGGTGGAAGTGTCGGCGAGCCAGTGGTGGTGGGAGTTCAGCTACCCGGAATTGGGCGTGGTGACGGCCAACGAGCTGTACCTGCCGATTGGCCGGGAGATCGACCTGCGGGTGCACGCCAACGATGTGATCCATAGCTTCTGGATTCCGAAGCTGGCCGGGAAGATTGACGTGGTGCCGGGGATCGAGAACCGGATGAAGTTCGTGGCGGAGAAGATCGGCCGCTACCAGGGGCAGTGTTCGGAATTCTGCGGAATCGCCCACGCGCAGATGCGCCTGTTGGCGTTTGTGGTGACGACGGTGGAATTTGAGGAATGGGCCGAGAAGCAATTGACCGGGCCGAGCGCGGAGGCTGCGGCGTCGGCCGGGGCGGGGATCTTCGCGGCGCAGTGCGCGGCGTGTCACTCGATCCAGGGGACGGCGTTCACCTTCGGGCAGATCGGGCCGGAACTGACGGGGATGGGGCTGCGCGAGACGCTGGGGGCAGGGACGGTGGCAAATACGCCGGAGAATCTGGCGGACTGGATCCGCGAGCCGACGGCAGTGAAGCCGGGGGCGCTGATGCCGGCGCTGGGCCTGGTCGAGGATGATATTTCGGCGGTTGTCGCCTACCTGGAAGGACTGCGCTAGTGGCGACGATTACGCAAACCCTGCCGCGGACGCGGTCCTGGCGATCGGGTGCGTGGGACTGGATCACGACGGTCGATCACAAGCAGATCGCGAAGCTGTATCTCTTCGCGGCGGCGGCGTTCTTCGCCATCGCCGGGCTGGAGGCGATGCTGCTCAGAACCCAGCTGGCGGTGCCGGACAACGACGTGATCGGCGGCAACGCCTACAACCAGCTCTTCACAATGCACGGGGTCTCGATGATCTTCCTGGCGGTGATGCCGCTGAACGCCGGGTTCTTCAACCTGGTGGTGCCGCTGCAGATCGGCGCCCGCGATGTGGCTTTCCCACGGCTGAATGCGCTGAGCTTCTGGCTGTTCCTGTTTGGCGGAATCCTGCTGAACGTGAGCTTCTTCAGCGGCGCGCCCGACGGGGGCTGGTTTGCCTATCCGCCGCTGACCGAGAAGGCGTTTTCGCCGAATACCGGTATGGAACACTGGGTACTGGGACTGGCGGTCCTGGGGACATCGTCGATCATCTCGTCGATCAACTTCATCGTGACGGTCTTGAATCTGCGCTCCCCGGGGATGCGGCTGACGCGGATGCCGCTTTTTGCCTGGATGACGCTGATTACGTCGTTCCTGATCATCTTCGCGTTTCCGCCGTTCACGGTGGCGGCGATCCTGCTGCTGACCGACCGGGTGGTGGGGACGGTATTTTTTGATGCCTCGGCCGGTGGCGACCCGGTGCTGTGGCAGCACATGTTCTGGTTCATGGGGCACCCGGAGGTGTACGTGCTGATTTTGCCGCCGATGGGAGTGGTGTCGGAGGTGATTCCGACGTTTTCCCGGAAGCCGCTGTTCGGCTACACGGCGGTGGTGTTCTCGGGCATATCGATCGGCTTCCTGGGCTTCGCGGTGTGGGCGCACCACATGTTCGCGGTGGGCCTGGGCCCGGTGGCGAACGCGGTGTTCACGGCGATGACGATGCTGATCGCGATCCCGACCGGGGTGAAGGTCTTGAACTGGTCGGCGACGCTGTTCCGGGCATCGATCAAGATCACGACGCCGATGCTGTTCGCGGTGAGTTTTGTAGGGCTGTTTACGGTGGGGGGGCTGAGCGGGATGATGCACGCGGCCTCACCGGTGGATCTGCAGCACACGGATACCTATTTCATCGTGGCGCATTTCCACTACGTGCTCTTCGGCGGCTCGGTGTTCGGAATCCTGGCCGGGCTCTACTACTGGTGGCCAAAGCTGACCGGGCGGATGCTGAGCGAGGGGTGGGGGAAGATTCACTGGTTCCTGATGTTCGTCGGGTTCAATCTGACTTTTGCGCCGATGCACATGCTGGGCAATGACGGGATGCCCCGCCGGGTGTACACCTACGCCGCCGGGCAGGGCTGGGACGGCTGGAACCTGGTGGCGACGGCGGGTTCGTATTTGACGGCGGCAGGCTTCTTGCTGTTCGTCTTCATCGTACTGAAGGGGATGCGGGGCCGGCAGGAGGCAGCGGATGACCCCTGGGACGGCGCGACGCTGGAGTGGGCGACCGCCTCGCCGCCGGCGGAGCACAACTTCGACGTGATTCCGACGGTCGGTAGCAATCGGCCGGTCTGGGACGCGAAATACGAGGGCGCCGACGCTCCGGTGAAGCCGGCCACAGGGGCGGTGCATATCCACATGCCGCCGTCGTCGTACTGGCCGATCGTGGTGGCGGCGGGACTGGCCCTTGGAGCGGTGGGAGTCATCTACTTCGTGCCGCTGAGCATCGTTGGCCTGCTGATCACGTTCTATGCGATCTTCGCCTGGACCCAGGAGCCGACCGAAGTGGGGGCCCGCTGATGGCTACCCATGGCGAGTACCCGCCCACCAGCCTGGGGCTGGATATGCGCAAGCTGGGGATGTGGACTTTTATCGGCTCGGAGTCGATCTTCTTCGGG
>JASLPR010000029.1 GCA_030744875.1 Chloroflexota bacterium | reverse complement strand
GCCAGCTTCACCTTCATCGTCGTGAAGCCCTGTTCCTTCGCCCATCCCGCCGCCGCTGCCGACCGCTCCGGCGTCGCCCCCGTCACCGAGAACTTCGTTTGCGCCCGGGGACGCACCGGCCCGCCGAACAGTTCGTGCACCGGTATGTTGTGCACCTTGCCCACCAGATCCCAGAGCGCCATCTCCACCCCGGCCTTTGTGAAGTAGTGTCCCGCCACCGCCCCGTTCAGCACCTCCGATACCGCCAGAACCCTTGTCGGGTCCAGCCCCGTCACCGCCGGCGCCAGGTAGCTTTCCACGACGTGCGCCGCCGTACTGGCGTCCTCGCCACTCCACAGGTGCGTCCCCGACACCTCCCCCAACCCGGCCAGGCTCTCATCCGTGTTCACCACCACGATCCCAAACGGCGACCGCGCGTGGGTACCGCGGGCGCTGGTGATCACTCGCGCCGGGTCCATAGAGACCATCACCGGGATGACTTCTACGGAGGTGATCTTCATTTTCTTCACTTTGCCTCAATCCAGACCCAGCAGGGCCACGCTGTCACGTTCGATGATTCCTTCGATTACCTCAGTTGGGATCGGCGGCATCCCCGTCCCGTGCACCACCTTGTTGACGTTGCGGAGCGCGTCGATACTCTGCTCCAGCGTCGAAAACGGATAGTCTGAGCCCAGCAGGATCTTGTCCGTCACCCGGTATTCCACCGCCGCGTTCAGCGCCAGGTAGAACTGCATCGGCCGCGTGTGCAGCGCCGACACGTCGCTGTACATCCGCGGATGCTTGCGGATGACCGCCATGTTCTCCTCGCACCACGGGTGTCCCAGGTGGGCCAGGCAGATCGCGAGGTCCGGAAACGCGATCCCCACCTCGTCCATCAGCCAGGGTCGCGCGTGGCGCAGCGGCGACTTCTGTACAAACGTCGTCGCCATGTGAGTCAGCACCGGCAATCCCAGCCGTTCGGCTTCCCCGTACAGCGCCATCGCCCCCGGGCCCACCGGGTCCGCGTCCTGGTAGATCGGTGCCAGCTTCAGGCCGCGCAGCGGCAATGTCTCCACCGCGTGCCGCAGCCGCTCCACCGCGTCCGGCCGATTCGGGTCCACGCTCGCGAATCCGATCAGCTTCTCCGGGTGCTCGGAGACATACGCCGCCACGTACTCATTCGGAACCTCGAACCCGGCCGCCGGTGCGTCGAACGCCACCACGATCGCCCGTTCCGCCCCGCGCACCGCCTCCCAGTGATCCTCCAGCGTGCGGCCTTCCCAGCGCACCTCGCCCCAGGCCTTCGCCAGGTCCGCCGCGAACTGACCTGAGTAGTGCTCCGCCGCCCCCACGTGGGTGTGGCAATCAATTGACATCGGCAGCCTCCCGCCGGCGCGGAATCGCGGCTAGCTCATCCCTGCCGCCAGCGCCAAGCTGATGCGCGCCGACGCCACCAGTTCCTCGATTTCCACGAACTGATCCGGCGCGTCGTGCCACTGGCCGACTCCGTACACCACTGTCTCCAGCCCCGCCCGCGCCAGGTCCGCCGCGTCCGTGATGAATGCCTGCCCGGGGAGCTCGTTGGTTACCCGCGGTGCGCTTCCCAGTGCTCCGGCGTGCGCCTCCGAAATCGAATCGATCAGCTTGCCCTCGGTCGCGCCCATGAACGGATTCTGCACCGCCGTGATCCTGACCCGGCGCTCGATGTTGTCCGGGCACACACGGTCCACCGTCTCCTTGATTCGGGCCATCACGTTGTGGCGATCCATGCCCGGAACGTACCGCAAATCGCCTCGCACAACTGCCTCGTCGGCCACCGACCCGGGCGCGAACCCGCCCTGTATTTCGCCCTTCACCAGCCGCGGCAGATCCGGCAGCCGGTCAAAAGGTTCGTAGTCAAACGTATCGATCTCGATCGCGTTGTACACATCCACCGCCGCCGCCAGCGCGTCCCTCGCCAGCTCCTGCCGCGACACGTGCGCCGTCTCTCCTCGCAGCCGCACTTCCCACTTCAGCGCCCCGCCGTTGCCGGTATGGATCGCCAGCCCCGACGGCTCCCCGCAGATCGCATACCCCTCGTTGGGTCCCTCGCTGGCCAGCACGTATTTCGTTCCCAGCCCGATGGTGTCGTGGTGCATCACCGCCTGCATGATCAAGTCCCCCGGCAGCGGCCCCATCGTCGGCGCCACCTCCACCGCCGCCACCATCGCCGCCACCGCCCCCAGCATGTCGGTGATGCCGAATCCGTACACCCGGTCGTTTTCGATCCACGGATCCAGGGGATCGTGACTCCACGGCCCCGGGTGGGCGTGGGCGTCCATGTGGCCGTTCAACACCAGCGGCGGTCGCTCGCCGGTGCCCCTCACCCGCGCGATGACGTTGGGCCGCCCGGTCACCAGCTCCATCAGGTGGACCTCAATTCCCGGTCGCTCCAGCGCCCCGGCTACGATCTCCGCGACCGCGCCTTCTTTGCCGTCGGGAGTCGGCGCCGCGCAGATCATCCGCGCCAGTTCTACCACGCGATCTTCTGTCACCGCTTCCGTCGCCGCATTCAGCGCGCCCGCTATGTCAGCCATGATTCCGACTCGCTCCTGCTACCGGGCATCGCTGCCCATCTCCTAAATCCGGGCGACGCGACCGCCGCGCCGCTCCCCGCCAGACTCGATCCCGTCCTACCTTCGGCGCGGGCTTCTGCGTCGGGGCCACCGTCCCGATGACCGCCCGCGCATCCGTCCTCAAACCTGTCCCGGACCCCGATTCGGCGCCCGACAACCGGCCTTCTGACGCCCGCCTTTCCGGCCCAAAAGAGACACCCCGGACGCAGCGTCAGCCTCGTCCGCGACGGTTTTGCGCGTTGCGCCCTTCGCAACTATGAT
>JASLPR010000028.1 GCA_030744875.1 Chloroflexota bacterium | reverse complement strand
TTCGATCTACGACAAGTTTGATTTCGAGGTCCCGGTCGGCACTGTGGGCGATGTCTACGACCGCTACCTGATGCGGGTTCTGGAAATGCGCCAGTCGATCCGGATCATCGAGCAGGCCCTGGAAGGGATGCCTACCCAGGGCGAGTTTATTGGTGAGGTCCCGCGGCAGCTGCGCTTCCCCGAGGGGGAAGCGTATTCGCGGACAGAAAGCCCGCGGGGTGAACTGGGAATCTACCTAGTGGGCACTGGTCAAAACACTCCCTACCGGCTAAAGATCCGGGCGCCGGCCTTCGTACACGCCGGGGCCATGGAGCAGATGCTTGTAGGCGGGTACATCCCGGACGCGGTGGTCATCTTCGCTTCGGTGGACATCGTGCTGGGCGAGGCGGACCGATGACGCTGGCCGACGTACTGGTAATTATCCTGAAGGTGGCGATCTGCCTGGCGATCACGCCGCTGCTGGCGCTGGTGCTGGTGTACGGCGAACGCAAGACGCTGGGTCGCCTGCAGCGCCGGATGGGGCCGTGGCACGTGGGCCCAATGGGTACGCTGCAGACAGTGGCCGACGCGGTGAAGCTGCTGTTGAAAGAGATCCTGATGCCGATGGGCGCCGAGCCGTGGGCCTACTTCATCGCGCCGATTGTGGTTTTTGTTCCGTCGGTGCTGGTGATCGTGGCGATTCCGTTCACCCGCGACCTGGTGGCGGCGAAGCTGGACCTGAGCCTGCTGTACGTGTTCGCGGTGCCGGCGCTGGGTACGATTGGCTTCATCATGGCCGGCTGGGCGTCGGGCAATAAGTGGGCGCTGCTGGGTGGGATTCGCTACGTGGCACAGGCCGTCAGCTACGAGATTCCGCTGGTCTTCTCGGTGCTGGGGGTGGCGCTGTTTGCCGGTTCGCTCTCGCTGGCCGAAATCGTGGAAGCGCAGGCCGACACTGTGTGGTTTGTGGTGGTGCAACCGACGGCGGTGGTGATCTTCTTCATGGCAGCGCTGGCGGAGCACTCGCGTACCCCGTTCGACATGGCGGTTGGGGAGTCGGAGGTCGTCGGCGGGCCGTCGGTCGAGTATTCGGGAATTGCCTGGGCGATGTTCTTCCTAGCGGAGTACGTAAACGTGTTCATCATGGCGTCGCTGACGACCGTGCTGTTTCTGGGTGGCTGGGCAGGACCGTTCCTGCCGGGATGGGTCTGGTTCCTGATCAAGGCCGTGCCGCTAATGATCTTTACTTTCTACCTGCGCGGGACGCTGCCACGGCTGCGGATCGACCAGTTGATGGGGCTCTGCTGGAAGGTGTTGATCCCGCTGTCGCTGTTGAACTTGATTGTCGCGGCTACCTTCGTGGTCTACGGGTGGGCGCCGACGATCCCGCTGGCGATTATCGTGCTGGCGGGCTCGTACCGGTTCTACCGACGCGAATGGCTCAAGGTAGTCGAACTCCCCGAGCGCCCGCCGGTGCGCAAGCCAGTGCCGTCACGGGCGCCGGCGGGATCGGCGGACCCGGCATGAGGAACACCAATTTCGGAGCGGACGCATGCGCGGGATTCTGAAGGCCTTCAAGGAGACGCTGGGCGCCGCCGGGCGGGCGCCGGTGACGGAAATGTACCCCTATGAGCCGGCCCGGATGACGCCGCGATCGCGGGGAGCGCCAGGGCTGTTGTGGAATGACGAGGTGGACGAGATCGTCTGCACCGGTTGCCGGGCCTGTGCCCGCGAGTGCCCGGACAAGTGCATTTTCGTGAGCCTGGAGCGCTACGCGGGCGACAAGACCGAGCGGAAGACGATTGTCGACGAGTTCTACCTGGACCTGGCGCTGTGTTCGTACTGCGGGATTTGCGTCTACGTTTGCCCCTACGAGGCGATCGAAATGACGCCGGAGTTCGCATACTCATCCTACAGCGTCCGCTCGATGGTGCTGGACAAGGGCGAACTGGTGCAGATTGCCCGCGGAATGCAGCGCACGACGACGAACCCGCCGAATGCGTCGGGGGCTCCCGGGCCGAAGTTGCCCGAGGATCAGCCGGTGGAAGAATCCGCGGCCGAACCGGAGGGCGAGACCTGATGCAGGAGATGCAAAGGGTCGGGGGATCGACAGGATGAACTTCGCGGCGGTTCTGTTCTACGCATTCTCGGCGATTGCGATCGTGGCGGCACTCGGCACGGTGCTGGCCCGCAACATCGTGTACGCGGCGCTGTCACTGGTAGGCACGATGGTGATGATCGCGGGCATCTTCTTCATCCTGCACGCGGATTTCCTGGCGCTGGTGCAATTGCTGATCTACGCCGGGGCGGTTGGAGTTCTCCTGATTTTCGGTCTCATGCTGACCAATACCGGCCAGCCGGCGACTGGCCCGAAGGACCGCTGGCAGCGCCCGATAGCGTTTGTGGCGGCGATGGCGTTCATCCTGGTGGCCGGCTACGCGGCGGTTTCGACGGACTGGATGCAGGGCGTGGTCCCGCAGTTGGAGCGCGTGCCGCCGGCGGTGCTGGCGAGCTCGCTGTTTCGTAACTGGGCGCTGCCCTTCGAGATTGCCTCGCTGGTATTGCTGGTGGCAATGATCGGCGCGATAGTGATCTCGCGTCGGGAGACCTCGAATGATTGAGGCGATTCCCCTAGATCACGTGGTTCTGGTGGCCACGACGCTGTTTGGGATCGGCCTGTACGGAGTGCTGTCGCGCCGGAACGCGGTTGCAATCCTGATGGCGATCGAACTGATGCTCAACGCCGTGAATATCAATTTCATCGCGTTCAGCATGTACGTGTCGCCCGACCCGACGGTGGGCCAGATCATCGCCGTGTTCGTTATCACGGTTGCGGCGGCGGAGGTGGCGTTGGGGCTGGCGATCGTGCTGCAGATCTTCCGCAACAAATCGAATATCAACGTCGACGACCTAGATCTGCTGCGATGGTAGGCCCGACCGGGATGGCTCGATAATGTCGATCGCCTGGTTGGTCCCGCTCCTTTCGGTGGCGGCCTTCGTGCTGCTGGCCTTCGCCGGAAGACGCCTGCCGGGTGGTGGGGCAATCGTTTCGCTGGTGGCGGTCGCGGCCGGGTTCGGCCTGGCGGTCTACGGCTTTTTCGATCTGCGGGCGGCCGATGTGGCGGTGAATGAGGGGCCGGGGCCGTTCGCGGTGGACTTTGTTTCGGCCGGCGACCTGTCGGTACACCTGAGCATGGTGATCGACTCGCTGTCCATCACCATGCTGGTGGTGGTGACGTTCCTGTCATTCATCATCCAGCTCTACTCGGTCGGTTACATGCGCGGCGATCCGCGGATTCACTGGTTCTTCGCGGTGGTGGCGCTGTTTACGGCGGCAATGCTGGGGCTGGTGCTGGCTAACAACCTGATCATTCTCTACGTCTCCTGGGAACTGGTGGGGCTCTGTTCGTACCTGCTGATCGGGTACTGGTGGGAGCGGCCTTTGGCCCGCGAAGCTGCCAAGAAGGCGTTTGTGACGACCCGGATCGGCGATGTTGGGCTGCTTATTGGCATCCTCGTACTGTTCAAGGCGACGGGCAGCTTCGAGATCGACCAGATCTTCGAACTGCTGACTGCCGGTGAGATTCCGGCAGGCACGATTACGCTGGCGGCGGTGCTGATGTTCCTGGGGGCGATGGGCAAGTCAGGGCAGTTCCCGCTGCACGTCTGGCTGCCGGATGCGATGGAGGGACCGACGCCGGTGAGCGCGTTGATCCACGCCGCCACGATGGTGACGGCCGGGGTGTATCTGGTGGCGCGGATGTTCCCGCTATTCGCGGCCAGCGAGGCGGCGATGCTGGTGGTGCTGACGATCGGCACGATCACCGCGATCTTCGCGGCCGTGCTGGCGCTGGTGGAGACGGATATGAAACGGGTGCTGGCGTATTCCACGATCAGCCAGCTGGGCTACATGATGTTTGCCCTAGGAGCTGGGAGCGTGACGGCGGCGATGCTGCACCTTGCAGGCCATGCCTTCTTCAAGGCCTTGCTGTTCCTGGGCGCGGGCGCGGTGATGCACGGGACCCACGGCATCGTCGATATCGACAAATTGGGCGGGCTGCGCAACAAGATGCCGGTGACGACCTGGACGTTCGTAATCGGCGCGCTGTCGCTGGCCGGATTCCCGCTGCTGAGCGGCTTCTGGAGCAAGGACATGATCCTGAGCACGGCCTCCGACGGTGGCCACTGGGTGACGTTCGTGATCGGCGTGGTCACGGCGGCGCTGACGGCCTTCTACATGTTCCGGGTGATCTTCCGCGCATTCTTCGGGAAGGCGCGCTCGGATGAGGCTCGCAATGTCCATCGGGCAGAGCCGATTGTGGCGATCCCGCTGGTGGTGCTGGCGTTCTTCGCGATCGTCTTTGGCTGGTTGGGCTCACCGCTGATCGGCGCCCCGTTTGGCGACTTTGTCTTTGCCGGCCACCACGCGGCCGAGCACGGTGAATCGATCTGGGTGGTGGTGATCTCCTCGGCGGCGGCGATATTGGGAATCCTGGCGGCGTACTCGGTCTACCAGGCCGGCAAACCCAGAGCGGCCGCGATCCGCGCAGCCGCCGGCGGGTTACATACGTTCCTGGCGAGGCGCGGGTACATGGATGTCGGATACCAGTGGCTGATCGACAATGTCAGCCTGGGCCTGGCGCGGTTCGTGGCGGTGTTCGACCGCAAGGTGGTGAACGACGCCGGCGTCGACGGCACTGGCCTGGCCGTGCGCCTATCCGGAAAGGGCCTGCGCCGCGGGGTCACCGGTCTTCTCTACAACTACGCGGCCTTGATGGTCGTCGGGGTCGTTATTTTGGCCGTGGCGGCCCTGTTGGGATCGGCGTAGGGCCTTGCTGTACGCCTTCATCCTGCTGAATCTGGTGGCGGGCGCCGCGATATTCGCGCTGCCGGCCGACTGGAAGAAGGCGCCCCGCTGGGTGGCGCTGGCGGCCGCGACGGTTTCGCTGGTGCTGTCGGTGATTGTCTTCGCCATCTATGACCGCGACGCCGGCGGCTACCAACTGCAGGAATCGTTTGCCTGGTTGCCGCCGATCGGGGTCAGCCTGCACGTGGGCGTGGACGGAATCTCGTCGCCGATGGTGCTGCTGACCGGGATCGTGATCTTCACCGGAGTGCTGGTGTCCTGGCGAATCGATGAGCGGCCGCGGGAGTACTTTGCGTTGCTGATGCTGCTGGTCGCGGGAACCTTCGGCGTTTTCGTGGTGCTGGATCTCTTTTCGCTGTTTTTCTTCTACGAGGTGGCGGTGCTGCCGATGTTCCTGCTGATCGGAGTCTGGGGCAGCACCCGCAAGGCCTATTCATCGATGAAGCTGGTTATGTTCCTGCTCGCCGGGAGCATCCTGATCTGGGTGGCCATGCTGGTGCTCTACTTCAACGCCGGTATCAACAGCTTCGACATCCTCGAACTGGAGCAGGCCGGCGTGGACATCACGGTCGCCCGGGTGCTGTTCCCGATCTTCTATGTCGGATTTGGGGTGCTGGCCGGAATGTGGCCGTTCCATACCTGGTCGCCGGACGGGCACGTGGCCGCGCCGACGGCGGTGAGCATGCTGCACGCCGGGGTGCTGATGAAACTGGGAGCGTACGGCATCATCCGCGTCGGGATTCAGTTGCTGCCCGAGGGCGCCACCTACTGGCTGGGAGTGTTCCTGGCGCTGGCGGTGGTGAACGTGGTCTACGGCGCGTTCTCGGCACTGGCGCAGCGGGATCTGAAATTTGTTATCGGCTACTCGAGCGTCAGCCACATGGGTTACGTGCTGATGGGAATCGGCAGCATGACCGTGGTCGGCATGAATGGTGCGGTGCTGCAGATGTTCTCGCACGGGGTCATGACGGCCCTCTTCTTTGCGATGGTCGGAGTGATCTACGAACGAGCGCATACCCGTGAGATATCGGCCTTCAGTGGCATGGCCAAGGTGATGCCGCGGTTCAGCATCATTTTCATCATCGCCGGGCTGGCTTCGCTGGGACTGCCGGGACTTTCGGGGTTCGCGGCCGAGTTCCTGGTCTTCGCCGGAACCTTCCAGACGGCCCCCTGGCTGGCGGTGCTGGGGATCATCGGAGTGGCCATCACCGCGACGTACATCCTGCGCCTGGTGGCGGGGATGTTCTTCGGCCCGGTGACTGAGAAGTGGCAGAACCTGACGGACGCGAATCTGCGCGAGACGTCGGTCGGCGTGATGCTGGTTGCGATGCTCCTGCTGTTTGGCCTGTATCCACAACTGATGGTCGGGTCGATCGATGTATCGGTGATACCGCTGCTGGCGAACGTGGGTGGCTAGATGAACGGCTCCGACTTTGCCTTCCTGCTGCCTGAAATTGTGCTCGTGGCGACGGCGATTACGGTGTGGGCGGTCGATTTCTTCACTCCCCGAGATCGAAAACCCGATCTGGCTTGGCCGGCGGCCGCCGGGGCACTGGTGGCGATGGCGTTCCTGGCAATCTCCTGGGGCGAGCATCGGGAGATGTTCCTCGGAACGTTGCGACTCGACAATTTCTCGCTGTTCTTCCGGTTCCTCTTCCTGACGGTTGCATTTTTCGTGATCGTTGGCTCGCCCGGCTACGTTCGGCGAAAGTTGAGGAACGCCGGCGAGTTCTACGGACTGATCCTGATGTCCACGGTTGGCGCAATGGGAATCGTGTCTTCAAGAGAGTTCTTGACCGCGTACATTTCGCTCGAACTGGTGGCGTTTGGCTTCTACGTGCTGGTTTCGCACGCCCGCCACGAGGCGCGCTCGAACGAGGCCGGCGCCAAGTACCTGATCCTCGGAGCGTTTTCGTCGGGCCTCTTGCTATTTGGCATCAGCCTGATCTTTGGCGCGACCGGTAGTACTGGCTACGCCGCGATCGCGGCGGCACTGGAGACGACGCCTGATTTCGGGATGGTTTGGACGCTCGGGGTGGCGCTGGTGCTCGCCGGACTTGGGTTCAAGGTGGCGGCCTTCCCGTTCCACTCGTGGGCCCCGGACGTGTACGAGGGCGCGCCACTGCCGATCACGGCGTTCTTGTCGGTCGGATCAAAGGCGGCCGGTTTCGCCTTTCTGATCCGGCTCTTTGCCGAGGGACTGTTCCCGGTTTTGGATGACTGGCGAGTTGCCATCGGGGTGGTGGCCGTACTGACGATGACGTTCGGCAATCTGGTGGCGATTCAGCAAGCAAACCTCAAGCGCCTACTCGCATACTCCAGTATCGCCCAGGCGGGCTACATCCTGGTCGGCGTAGCGACGCTCAACGCGGACACGACGTCAGGGATGCTGCTGCACATTGCCGGCTACACGGCGACGAACCTGGGGGCGTTCCTGGTGGTGATCTACTTTCACAACCTGACTGGGAAGGAGGGGATTGATGATCTCCGGGGCCTCTATCGCCGGTCGTTCCTGCTGACCCTGGTGCTGGCGGTTTCGCTGTTATCGCTGGCCGGGATGCCGCTGTTCGCCGGTTTCATGACGAAGTTCTATCTGTTCACCGCGGCGGCGGCCAGCCAGCTGTGGTGGCTGATCGCGCTGGCAGTCGCGAACAGCATCCTGTCCGTCTACTACTACTTGCTGGTCCTGCGGCAGGCCTTCATAACGCCCGAGTCGGAGGAGGAAGAGCAGCGGCCAGCGTTCCGACTACCTTCGCACGCCCGGGCCACGCTGTCACTGCTGATGGTGCTGGTGCTGTGGATCGGCATCTACCCGTCGGTGTTCGTGGATGCCGCCGAGGCGGGGTCGCGCGCCCTGTTCGGCGGCTAACGATCGCGCGGAGCTACGCACGGCAGGCCCATGCGTCAATCTGAGTTTGAGCGGCTGGTGGCCGAGACCATCGACGAGCTTCCGGCGGACCTGTTGCAGGCCTTCGAGAACGTCGTTGTCACCGTTGAAGAATCACCCGATCCTGAGGACCTCCGCGAGGCGGGACTGCCCGCTGACGAAGCACTCTACGGTCTCTACATCGGCGTGCCTTTCACCGACCGCGACGCCAGCTATGGAATGATGCTGCCCGATCGCATCGTGATCTACAAAGCTGTGCTGGAACGCGACTTTCCGGATCCTACATGCCTTCGCGCCGAGGTCCGCCGTACCGTGCTGCACGAAATCGGGCATGCCTACGGAATGGACGAGGAGGGCCTAGAAGACCACGGCATGGGCTAGGCGCGGGAATTCCCGGTCGGGTCAGTCGCCGCGGAATCTGTCCAGCACGCCACGGGCCGGGGGTGGGAAGAAACCGTCTGGACTCCAAACCGCGACGCCATGGCGAGCATCACCACGGTCGATTCAGGATACACCGGTAGGCGGCACCGCCGACCGCGGCTGCGCAATCCAGTTACATCCGGTCACCAGGGGCTCCACAATCGTGGTTCTCCGGCGGCCGTCCGGACGCCGCGAATGACGCCCATGCCGGAAATGTGGCCAGCCCAGCCGCTGCATTTGGGAAGGGCACTGATCGCGGCCAATGACTGAATCTCCGTGCCCGGACCGGTCCTTTCCGCCTGAGGTCGCTGCGTCTGGCCTACCATCGGGCCCCGCTGCCAGCCTTCCGGTCTGCGGCTCTGCGAGGCGGGGCGGCAAATGATGTAGCTACATTCGGTGATTGAAGGCGGGGCCCCACCCATTTCCTAACGGTCGGGCGTTACTGGTGTAAGCCGCTTCTTCACTCGCCAGTTGGGCACTATCACGGTCGGTCGTTCATGGCGTCGGTCACTGTGTCGCGTGTCCCGGGGCGGCCCCCTCCGCCCCCGTTCCCCCGCCGCGTGATAGCTCCGGCCGGTGTGACCGCCGTCAGTCCGCCGCGGGCCCGCATGATTCCGAAGGCTCCCCCATTGACCGCTTCGTAAGTCATGCGGGCAGTTCTTGGCGTGTCCGGCGCCCACAGGTGCTCAACAGTTGCCGAAAAAAGTGCGCGTGGCGGAAAAATGTGGTGCCGACAGGTTAACGGCGGGTTGGAAGGTGGGTCTTGAGTGGCGTATGATTGCCTGTACGCGGCACGAGCCCGGGCCGGATAGACACCCCTGATGGAGTTTTCAACCGTTGATCGACCGCGCGACTTGGAACGCGGCGCTGGGGTCCCTCGAAGTACAAATGAGCAGCGGTCAGTTCGCCGCCTGGCTGAAGGATAGCCACTTTGTCGAAGGGGGCTCGAATCGCCTAGTGGTGGGCGTGCCGAACGCGTTTGCAAGAGAGACAATCGAGCGCAACTACCGGCCGCTAGTCGCTGACGCTATCCGGGAAGTTGCCGGCCGAGACGTCGGTGTTACGTTTGTAGTCGCCGGAAGATCCGAGCCTGACGGTTCCACCGCCGCTCGCAACGCGGCGCCAGCAGCGGCGGTGGCCATACAGGAGCCGGCGCCCTTCACGGACACGCTGGAGGCCCGGTTCACATTCGATCGGTTTATCGTCGGCCGAGGAAACCAACTCGCCCACGCGGCCGCTCGCCAGGTGAGCGAGAATCCGGGTGCCGCCTACAACCCGCTGTTCATCTACGGTGGAGTTGGACTGGGCAAGACGCACCTGCTGCGAGCAATCGCCGCCGCCGTCGCCGCGGCGCGACCTGAGGCAACGATCCTGTACGCGACTTCGGAAGATTTCACTAACGACCTGATCGCCGCGATTCGTGGCGGCAGCACTCCGGGTTTCCGGGGAAGGTACCGCTCTGCCGATGTGTTCCTGCTGGATGACGTGCAGTTCATCGCCGGTCGGGAGTCCACCCAGGAGGAACTCTTCCACACCTTCGACGCTCTTCAGGCGCAGGGAAGGCAGATCGTATTTACCAGCGATCGGACTCCCCACGACATCAAGCCGCTATCGGACCGCCTCACGACCAGGTTTGCCTGCGGATTGGTAGCCGACATTCAGCGCCCGGACATTGAAACTCGCATCGCCGTGCTGCGGGCGCGCGCCAGAACGGTCGGCGCCCAGGTTCCGGAGGCCGTTACCAGCCATCTAGCAAACTCGATAACGCGCAATGTCCGTGATCTGGAGGGCGCGCTCAACCGGGTCCTAGCGTACGCTGACTTCAATGGTGTGGATCTGGACGTCGCCGCCGCCGAATACGCCCTTCAAGGGCTGGCGTACGGGCCAAGCCAGCGAGTCCTCGTGCTTGATGATGTGCTGGAGGGGGTCGCGCAACACTATCGCGTGGCCGCGGCGGACCTGGTTGGTCCGAGCCGCCGGCGGGGAATAAGTTCCCCGCGGCAGGTTGCCATGTACCTAATGCGCCAGCTAACTTCCGAGTCGTACCCGACAATCGGGGCAGCGCTGGGTAATCGCGATCATTCAACAATCCTTCATGGCTACCAGAAGATCTCTGGCCAATTGGAGTCGGACACCGGGCTGGCGGCCGAGATCGAGACCATTCGGGCGGCCGTCCTCGGCGACCGATAGTCTGACCAACGTGTGCCGGAACCAGGTCTCCGGGGGTCGGCCGAGGGTAGCCGCCAGCTTGACCCCTGTGTCACCGCCCCGGGGCTCCCGGCGCCGGTCGGGGATGGCCACCCGTCTGACCCTTGCGCGCTCGCATCAGGGCGCCGGGAATCGGTCTACTCACGCCGCTGGCCTGACCGCCCTACCCCATCATCGGGGCTCCCAGAATCGGCCCATGCGGACCTCTGCCGCCTGGCCTTGGGCCTGTCGACTGGTTGCGGAAGGGCCGGGGACAACAATTGATCTGTCCACTACCGACCGATCGATGCCCCCATCTATCCCCTTCTGTCCACGCCAATTATCCGGATATCCCTCGCTTATGCAGGGCGCTGTCGAGCCCGGCTACTCCTTCATACAGTGGATTGTCCAGTCTTGCCCGTTTCCTACTACTACAGCTACGCTTTTTCAAATACCTAGAAGACAAGTCGATGCTCGAGGATAGCCTTCGCGAGGCGGTAGACGTGCCGGACCGGTCGCGGGAGGCGGGAACGATGAGGCACCGGGGTGTTGTGTGGACCGTCGCCAACCAGAAGGGTGGGGTTGGCAAAACGGCCACTGCAGTAAACCTGGGCGCGGCGCTGGCGAGCCAGGGTCACCGGGTATTACTGCTGGATGTGGATCCACAGGGGAGTGCGACCAGCAACCTGATCTCGGGTGAGCCGTTGACGGCGGATGTCTATCGGGTCATGACAGGGACAGTGAGGCTGGAATCAGTGATTCGGGCAACCCGGGTGGCCAACCTAGCCCTAGCGGGGGCGAATGAGGATCTGGCGGCGGTCGAGGTGGACCTGGCGAATGTGCCCGGGCGGGAGGGAATTCTGAGGGAGCGACTAGCCGCGGTCCGGGCGGAATACGATTACGTGCTGGTCGATTCGCCGCCGACGTTGGGAATCTTGACGATTAACTCGTTAGTGGCGGCGGATAGGGTCGTGGTCCCGGTGCAATGTGAGTACCTAGCGCTGGAAGGCCTGACAAGGCTTCTGGGGACGCTGGAGAAGGTGGCGGCGTTGCGGGGAGTGGCGACAATAGACAGACTGTATGTGCTTACCATGTACGACCAGCGGAATAACTTGGCCAGGGATGTCGTTAGAGAGGTAAGGGAGCATTTTGGCGAGGACGTGGCGCGGACAGTGATTCCGAGAACAGTGAAGGTGGCGGAAGCACCGGGGTTCGGTCGGACGGTGTTGGAACATGATCCGGGCGGACCGGCGAGCCTTGCGTATCGGGTTTTGGCCGAGGAGGTGACGAATGGCGCCCGAGCGTAGCACCGGTTTGGGGCGGGGGATTGACGCGCTGTTGCCGTCGGGTGTGCGGCAGGTGGTGGACCTGCCCTGGAGGGCGATCAGGCCGAACCGAATGCAACCGCGGCAGCAGGCCGAGGAGTCGCAACTTGAAGAGCTAGCCGCATCGATTGAACGGTACGGGATGTTGCAGCCGGTGGTGGTGGCGGAGCGCGACGGGGAGGGAATATATGAGCTGATCGCCGGGGAGCGACGATGGCGGGCGGCGGGTTTGGCGGGCAAGGAGACCGTTCCGGCCCTGGTTCGCTCGGTTGGCGAGCAGGAGCGATTGGAGCTGGCGCTGGTAGAGAACGTGCAGCGGGTCGACCTGTCGCCATTGGAGCAGGCACAGGCATACCGGCAGCTACAGGCGGAATTCGGGCTGAGCCAGGAGAGTATCGCGGGAGCGGTGGGAAAGAGCCGCTCGACAGTAGCTAATACGATCAGGTTGTTGGATCTTCCGGGAGAGGCCATGCGCGCGATTGCGGAGGGACGGATTACGGAGGGGCATGCGCGGGCGATCCTCGCCGTCCGGGACCCGGCCGGCCGGGCGCGCCTGCTGCGGCAGATTATGGAGGAGGGGATGACGGTGCGGGTGGCAGAGGGGACGGCAAGGAAGGCCCGCGCTTCGGAAGCGTCCCACCGCGCGGACGACGAGACTGACGCTCTGGCCGAGGCCTTCGGCGATGCTCTGCAAACCAGGGTCGAGATCCGTCGCAGCGCAAAGGGCGGTACGGTCGTTATTCATTTCTACGGGGACGAGGATCTGCAGGCGCTGTTTGAACGGATCGTACCGGCGTCGGATGTTTCACGTGAAACAACCGGTACTTCCGGGACGTACCAGGAAGAAGGCGAAGACCCGGCCTAGGTATCGGGACGCAGTTCCGTTGCCGATCATGCCGGCGAGTAAGGGAATAGAGACAAATGGCGGACCGGAAACGGAAGAAGCAGTCACGGCGGGCCCGGCGATCGAGTCAAGGCGCTGGCGGACAGCGGCGACCGCCGCCCAAACCTGTGGAACAGGTCATTTCATCGACTCGGGCGAGTGCCCGAAGGGGTCCGGTTCGAACGGACGATTCCTCGAGTGAGGCGGCTGCCGGGGCACCGGATGTCGCCGTCGAGAACACTCCCGGACGGTCGCTGGGAGACCTTAGTCACGTATCGCGGGACCTGGCGCGCATCCTGGTGCTGGTGGCGATCATGCTTGCCCTCCTGGCGGCGGCCACCGTCGCGCTTGGCTGAGAGCGGCGCCCGTGGCGACCCGAGGGCCGTTGGCACCGCCGGCCGTGCGTTCACTGGTAGCCAGGAACTACGATAGACGGACGGCGGAGTTCCGCCGGAGTGGGGGCGACGACTTCCCGGGTCTCGACTGGCGGGTTTCGTCGGACGACTGGGTGCTGGATCTCGGTTGTGGCGCCGGGGGATCGATGGCCCGGTTCGCGGCAAACTAGAGTGCGACCGGGTGGAGGTGCGGACTGGACATAGCTGAGGCAATGTTGCGGTCGGGGAGAGATCTCTTCGAGGATCGAGGGGAACGGGCGACCTGGGCTCTGGGAGACGTGATGACGCTACCCTTCGCAACCGGCAGCTTTGACTTTGTGATCAGCGCTAACACCCTGAGCCATCGAGGCCGGATGGCATGCGTCTATCGCGAGATCCGGCGGGTCGTGAAGCCCGGCGGCAGGGTGGCACTGAAGTACCGTGATGCCCGGTTGCTGGATCGGCCGGTTGAGGCGTTGTTCCGGGCGGCGCTCGGGGAGACTCGGCCGGATCCGCAGGAGGCAATCGAGGGTATGTATCGGCCGGCGCGCCTCGACCAGGGTGTTGAGGCCGCCAAAGCGGCGGGCTTCGGGGTCGATCACGTGTTCAGTCTGCGGATCGACCGCGAATTAACCGTGGACGAGTCAGTTCGACGGTTTCGAGTCGTGGTCGGATATATGTTTGCGGGGATTGGCGATGCGGATCGGACTAGGCTGGTCGATCGACTACGAGAGATGCTGGAGTCGACCGCTCAAGACGGGTTCATCCTGAATTACGAAGCCCACGGGACGCTGTTCTTGCGAGCTTAGCCAGTCGCGCAACTGGCGGCGGGCGAGTCGTCCGACACAGGACTGGCGGCCGCCGCAATCGTGGCCCGGACCTCCTGCTCGGTACCCGAAATGAGGTACGAGCCGTCGATACCGCGGATGACGGCTTGAGGGAGGGAGGCTTGCTGGACGACCGCCTGCTGGACGGAGTTGATTGCGCCGGAGGCGGCCAACCGGCCCAGGTCGATGATTCGGCCTATTGGTAGATCGGCTTCCACCGCGTGGCCGAGTTCGACCAGCAGCGACGGGAGGGCCTGCAGGGTCTGAGGCCGCGAGAGCGCGTCAATCAGGCTGACCACGATCTGCTGCTGGCGGCAAATTCGGGCGAAAGCTCCTGTCGGATCGTACTTCCGGGACCGGGCGAACATCAGCGCTTCCCGCCCGTTAAGCTGGTTCAGACCGCTCGACAACCGCAACAGGGAGGAGCTGCCGTCGGGATAGGGCACGACATCATTGAAATCGCGATCGGCGAAGACGGATACTCCCCCGACTCGATCGATGATGGTGGCGAAACCGTCGAAATTGACCACAACGTAGTGCTCAACAGTTTGCCCGGTGAGTTCGGACACAATTTCAAGCATCGCGCCGGCGCCTAGCGTGGGTATACGGAGTTGAGGCGGTCGGTCCAGCGGGCGCAATCTCCGACGCAGAGGTCCCGGGGAAACGAAATCAGCGCAGCAGTTTGCCGGTCGAAGTCAACGCTGAGAAGCATGATGACGTCGGTGTTGCCTACCAGACCCTGGGCCCGGTCTAGCCCGAGGATAAGGATGTTGAAGCGGCCGCGGCCGTTCGATCGAGGAACATCGGGCCGGTGGGCACACCGAAAGCGGCCGGGTCGCTCGAGGACGAAGGAGAGTGCGCGGCCCGCATACCCGAATCCGAGGAAGCTCCGCCGATCCCAGAAGTCCGTCCGGCGACCACCGGCGCAGTGGCGTCGGCCTGTTCGGAGAGGACGGGGCGGCGCTCAATCATCTCCTGGAACCCGCGCGGGTCGGCCGGCACAGCTGGAGCCCGCACGGAGAGGAAGGCGAAGGCTGCGGCGCCCAGCAGCACTCCCGCCATGACTCCCCCCAGGCCGACTACGGCGAGAAGTGCTATGCGCAGCCAGTTCCAGATGGACGATACGACGAATGGTGGACTATCAAACGACATTGTTTACTCTGGGCGCTGCGATCGGTCTCTCTCGCCTATTCTCGTCTTGGTTCGGTGTCGGCATCAGCGTGGGCGCCGTACTTTGTCCTATCCTCTGTACTCCAAAACGCCGGATGGGGCCGTTTCGTCACGGCGAATCCGAAGGTGGGGCCCTGAAAATGGACGTGGCAAGGAACAGGATTGGCGGTTTCGGACGGATTCTGACCAAATTCACGGCGAGGGCGATAGGCGGGCTACCGGCCGGGGCCCGGCAGTGGCTGACATCGGGAGTAGGGAGGATGCTGTTTGTAGTCTGGCGATCGCGACGCCGGTTGGCGATCTACTGGGCGGCGCGGGCTCTGGGAGTACCCGTTGGGGATCGGGAAGCGCGCCGAGTCGCTCGCCGGAGCTTCGTGAATTTCGGCCGCTTTTGCATGGACTTCGTGGCCAGTTCGCGGCTCGCGGCCCACGAGCATGTTCACAGGCTGGTAGCGGTCAGAAATGGGGCGGCGATTGACCAGATCGCTGCCGGCGATGGTGGATGCCTGTTCTTGACCGGCCACATCGGCAACTGGGAGATCCTGGGCTCCTGGTTAGCGACCCGGGCCGGGCCGACGCGTCGGTTGCGCGTCGTGGCGCTCCCGCTCGAAGTGGACTGCTTCGACGACATCGCGCACGGCATTCGACAGCGGCACGGCTTTGACGCGGTTTCGACGGTGGGTGGCGCGCGGGAGGTGCTGCGGAGCCTGCGGGCGGGTGATTGGGTGGCAGCGCTTGTGGACCGGCCGGTGTCGGCGATCAACGAGAGGGTCGAATTCCTCGGTAGGGTCGGGCCCTATCCTGTCGGCATCGCGCGGCTGGCGGGAAGGGCCAGGGTGCCGATCGTAATGGGCGCCTGCTGGGAAACAGGTCGAAGCGTCTATGAAGCGGAAATCTGGGCGCCATTCAAGCTGACGCACAATAGCGATGGGGGCGACATCAGCAGGAAGGTCGCTGCGAACCTGGAAGCCATGGTGCGCCGTCATCCGGACCAGTGGTACATCGCATTCACCTCCGGGTAGGCAGTTGAACTCCCCTGGAAGAAGAGATCGCCACGCTGAGCGGGGCCATATTGTGAACGGGCTGGAACTTGTGACCGCCGCCGAGCAGGATCTGTTCGCCCTGATTCAAGGCGAGGCGTCACCCGCGGTTGCGTACGGACCGGCGACCGCCGCTTCACGAGGGAAGGCCCGCCTGAGCCGAATCCGGGCGCTACTGGAAATCGGCGGCCGACCGGACCGTTGCTACCCGGTAGTCCACATCGCCGGGACTTCGGGAAAGGGCTCGGTTTCCACATTTGTGGATGCCATCTGCCGGGAAGCCGGGATCGCTTCTGGCCTGCATACGACCCCGTACCTGCAGACGCCGCTGGAAAAGCTGATCTCGCGGGGACGAATGGCGACCCCGCGGGAGTTTCGGGACCTGGTCGACTGGGTTCTGGGCCTGCAGAGCGAGCTGACCGCGCTGGATCCGGCGCACGAGGCCCGCTATGGGAGCAGCTGGGTGGCGCTGACCTTGGAATACTTCCGCCGCGTGGGTGTGGACTTGGCGATCCTGGAGGCGGGGGCCGGGGGCCGATTCGACCTGACGAACGCGGTTGAGCCGCTGGTCACAGCGGTTACCTCGGTGGGCCGCGATCACGAAAAGACGCTGGGTCCGACAATCCGTGACATCGCCTGGCACAAGGCCGGGATCTTCAAATCTGACGCCCCGGCGATCATGCTGGAGACCAGAACAGATGTGCTCGAAGTGCTGCTGCGGCAGGCGGAGCGGGTGGGGGCCAGGACGCGGGTCCTCCGGGAGGACGCGGATTTCTCGCGCGAGGAGGGCGGGCTGACGTTTCGGGGCGAGACGATCCGGTTCGAGGACTGCAAACCGGAGATGGTGGGGCGCCATCAACTGGAAAACGCCGCGGTGGCGGCGGCCATCGCCGACGAACTGGCAGTTGCCGGTTTCCCGATTTCGAAGAACCACGCATTCAACGGTCTGGAGAAGGCCCGAATGCCCGGCCGCCTCGAGGAGGTGGCTGACGGGCCGACGGTCTACCTGGATGGAGCCCACAATCGGGATAAGGCAGTGGCGCTGGCGGGAACCCTGTCCGACCTGCTGGAAGGACGGCGACTGGTACTGGTGCTCGGCGTGCTGGGCTACAAGACCGTGCCGGAGGTGGCCGCTCCGCTGGCGGCGCTTGCCGGAAGGGTCGTGGCGACCGAACCGGTGGTGCACATGAAACGGGCGTTTCCGGCGCAGGAGTTGAAGGATGTCGTGGGTCGCCACTGCGCCGCGGTCGAAGTCGAGCCGGACCCGTTGGAGGCGGTACGGATGGCTCTGGCGGGAGCGCGCGACGACGATGTCGTCTGCGTGGCCGGATCGATATACTTGGTCGGAAACGTGCGCTCGATGTGGTACCCGGCCGAGCGGGTGGTCGAGGCGGGAACGTCGTGGCCGCCGGCCGTGGACGGGGCTTGACAGGGGGGTGTCTGAGGTAAGGCGACGGTGAGTGCGGTGACGGCGGGCGGGCTCTGAAGGAAGACGACAGGTTTCAACGACCGACGGTTGTGCCGGCTCCAACCAGAGCCGGGCGACGACGGCCGGAGCATTACCGGGTGCGCAGCGGAGTTACCACGGAGACAGCCGATTCGCTACAATCAGGTCCTTCTCGAAATCCAGGTTGGGGTTAATGGGATTTGCGGACGCGGTAAAAGTGATGCGTGAGCAGCGGCATCTGACGAAGGCTGAGCTCGCCGAACGGAGTGGCCTGGCCCCGTCGTACATGTCGCGTCTGGAGTCGGGCGATTACAAGAGCCCGTCTATCGAGACGCTGGTTTCGATCGCGCGCGGCATGGAGATGGACCCCCGCGATCTGCTGGTTCTGTCCGGATACGTGCCGGAGGACTACGTGTCGGCGGTACGGGTGGTTTCCGAGGAGCAGGTGGTCCGCATCACCCAGGAGGCGATTCGCCGGATCTCGGAAGTGGCGCGGGATTCGTTGAATATGACGGTGGGCAAAGAGTCGATCTCGCAGTCGGGTGGGTTCGATCCGGAATCGCTGGCCCACAAGTTGACTCAGCGTCGCCAACTGGTCGGACTGACCATCAACCAGGTAGCGCGGCGGGCCCGGGTGCCGCAACGGCAGATCGGCGGCCTGGAGGACGGCACGGTCGAGTATGAGCCGCCCGAATTGCGCCATATTCTGGTCAGCGGCTACGGCCTCTCGGATCAGGAGGTCTCACACCTGATCATCGAGATGTCGCTGCACAGCCTACTGCGGCGTCAGCCCGAGGTGAGCGAGTCGCAGCGGACCATGATTGTGGACGTGGCGATCGCCGCCATGCGCCGCGAGGCGACCGAGTAGCGGGAGGCCGCCAGGGTCGCGGGTGCCGCCCCAGAGGAACGCCTCTATTCGGCGGGGACCACCACGATTGCGGTCGTGTCGTTGCTGGCCAAGCCTTCGCCGGTCTGGTACTTGGTCCACCCGGTCCCGGAGGGAGCGTTCGGGTCGTAGCGGCTGATCCCGTTGGCGGTGGCGACCCAGAGCATGCTGGCGGCGTCCTCGGCGACTGCTTTGACGTTGGTGTCGATCAGGCCAGAGTTGCCGGTGTTGAAGTTCGAAAAGCTGAGTGTCCCCCACTTGGCGAGTCCGCCGACGGTGGCCACCCAGACGGTGCCGTCGGCGGCGATGAGGATCTCGTTGATAGTGTCGCTCCCGAGCCCGTTGGCGGTCGTGGCAGTGGTGAAGGTGCCGGCGGTCCCGCTGGGGGAGTAGGCGATACCGGCACCGTTGGTGCCGATCCAGACTGTTCCCACCGACGCGGAGACCGAGACCGCGTTGACATCAAGGCTGGGGAGGTTGGTAGCGTCGACGGTGCTGAGAATGGACCAGGAGTCATTGGCGCCGTCAAAGAAGGCCACGCCGACCTGAGTCGCTATCCAGACACGATTCAGGTTGGAGTCCACTAGGTAGAGATCGCGGACGGCGTTGCTGGGGAGGCTGCTGCTGTCGGTGCGGTAGCGGTGGTATTGATCCTGCGTGGCGGCGATCAACTGGCTGGGGTCGTAGGCGCTGACCCCGGCGTCGGGGTGGCCGATGAACATCACCCCACCGGGACTGGTGCCAGCGAGCGCGGTCACATTGTTGCTGCCCATGCCGGTGCTGAAGGTGGCGCTCAGGGTGAGATCGCGGTCAAAACGGTAGAGCCGGTCGTCGGTGCCGACCCAGATGCGGTTATCGCCATCGACCAACAGGGTGTTGATCGAGTCGCTGCCCAGGTCGGAGTTGTCTACATTCACGGTGCGCCAGGTGGTCCCGTCAAACACCGAAAAACCGTTGCCGGCGGTGCCGATGACGATCAACTCCTTCGTGGTGTCGACCGATGGGACGGGGGTGGCGGTGGGAGTCGGCGTCGGGCCGACCGCGGTGGCGGTGGGGACCGCCGTCGGTGTCGCTGCCGGCGTCGCCTCGACCCGGCGGACGGTGTAGGACTGACCGTTCAACAGGGCGGTGGCCCCCTGGAACGGCACTAGCGCGATCCAGGTGTCGTTGGGGTAGGTCTGGTCCCGAAGCTGATCCCCCAGCAGAGTCAGCGTGACCCGGTACCCGGGAGGGTTGTTGGGGAAGCTCTCGAAGACGGCGGCCTGGAAATACTGGCGGGTAATGCCGGGCGTGGAGCCGGGCGCCAGCAGGGTTCCGACGTTGCCGGTGTCTTCGCGGGCATCGGTTTTTGGGAAACCGAAACTGTTGACTCCGCCGAGCCGGTCAAAGAAGTCGCGGAAGCCGGTGGTCTTGCCGGTTACGTCGACGTTGGAGATCTTGTGGCCCCAGGGACCGAGCGCGGTGCCGGTGTTGGGATTGGTGATTCCCGGCTCGACGCCCTGATCGGTGCTGCCGCCGAGACCGCCGCCCATGTAGTCCCAGGTGAGCCGGCGCTCGAGCACCCAGATGCCGCCCAGGTCGTTGCGCTTGTGGAAATCGACGGTGCCGCGCTGGTAGTACTGGGTGAGGGTGCCGCTTTCCTCTTCGAAAACTTCGGAGGTGGGCAGGCCCCAGCGATCGGCGGCGCCGGTGCCGTTGTAGTGGTCCTTGAAATTGGCGTCTTGGAAGGTGCCGTCGATGCCGACCCGCAGGTTTGGGATATTGTGCCGCAGGCTGGTATTGGCGCCGGTGGGATCGGTGACGAAGTCGTTGTCCAGCACGGTCACCGACGTGAACGTCGTGGCGGCCGCGCCAGCGGGCACCGCGAGGGTGGTGGCCACGAGAAGCAGGCCGGCCAGGGCCGCAATCAGGATGATCGCCGGCGATCGGCGCCAGTGTTTGGACATCTTCTTAGCCTCCATCACCCGTCGCTGGGGAAGTGGCGCGACGGGTGGTGCATTTGAGTGAGCGCCCAGCTTATCGGGGCCTAGCCAGATCGAGTCGATTATAGCCCTACCAGTTCTGTTGAAGGCACATCGTGCACAACTGGTTGGATACGTGTGGACGACGATGTGCGGATAGCACCAGATGTTGTGGCTATTCGCGGGGTCGGGACCAGAAGGTGATGACGGCCTCTTCGGCCTCGCCGCGAGCGTCCCAAGCGGTTCGCAGCCGGGCGTGGTCGAATCCACCCTCGCCGTAGGCCTGCCCGGCCAGCAACTCGCGGACCGCCTCGGACGTGGTCTTCCAACGGCGCAGCAGGCTGGCGAGTTCGCTGCGCTCGCGGCGGGAAATCTTGTTCATGGCTGGGGTGCTCCCTCGACTTCTCGACTAGTGACGTTTCAAGACGAGCAGGGGATGGCGCTGCTCGGCGCCGCGACTGGTGCGCTGGACGTATGTATTCTGCGACATTTCGATACGGGCGGAGCCATCCACCAGATCAAACCCGGCCGCCTGAAGGGCTGCCAACAACAACTCGTAGGTGCCCCGGTGGGAATCGGTGTAGGTCATGACCGCGTGCGCCCCGGGTTTTAGCACCCGGCGGGCCTCGACAGCCAGTCGCTCGATCTTGATCGCCCAGGCCGCCGCTGATTTGCCGCGTGCGCGGTTGAGAACGAGTTCGTCGTCCCCCCAATGCTCGGAGAATCCGAGCCAGGCTTCCCAGACGAGATTCAACTCCGAGAACTGAATCTTGTCCGAGTACGGCGGGTCCATGAACGCAAAATCGATCGATTCGTCGGGGATTGCCTTGAGGTCGGTGGCGTCGCCGATGCCGGCCCAGGCGTCGGCGGGACTCTGACGGGCTTCGTGGAGGGCATTGGCGCCGCGGGCGATATTGCCAACAATGCGTGGCAGCGACCCGATCGGGTTGCGCTCTTTGCGGACCGGCGGCACGTAGTACATGCTGGGCAGGTAGCCGCCCCCGCCCTCGAGGTGCTGCGCCTTGAGGCTCAGGCTCATTAGCCCGGCCGTCAGGATGAACAGGAGCGTCTCGTGGTCGGCGCCGGTGTAGCGGTCGATGCCGGACCGAAGGGCGGCGAGGGCGCGCAGGTTGCGAGGCGTGAAGAGCTGATCGACGCTGGTGATCCCGCGCCCGAGGAGTTCGGCGGTTTTCATCCCCGGGGGAAAGGTGGCGGTCGGGAACCTGCCGCGGATCGGCGTGGCGGCGGCGCGCTCGAGCCCCGCGAGGTCGAACTCGTGAAATGCCGCTCGAGCCGGCGGATCGGGGTCGTCATGGCGTCGCCGGAATCGAGACGGCCGGCAGCTACCGCGACAGCGGCCGGCCATCTCCACGACTTCCTCGCCCTCGCGAGGGCGGGGCCGGGGGAGGTGGTTCCGGCAGCTCGGGCACTGCTTCTGGCGACCGTCGCGGATGGCGTTCTCTGCCAGGAAATGGTGGCCGCAGTCCGGGCAGCGGTAGCAGTCGCTGATGACGGTAAATCCGGTATCGGCGGGGCCACCGCAGCGGTGACAACGAGTCGCGTAGAGGCTTTCGATCCGGGGTCCGACGCGATCCAGCAGTGCGGTGAAGAGCCGCCTGATGGCGTCCCCGTCGGACAGCGCCAGTGATACCCGGGAGATGAAGGCCGCCGCCGGGGAGCGGTCGATGCCGATGCCGACCCGGCCGGCGATGTTGGCCATCAATAGCGTGCCGCCGGACCCGCAGAAAGGGTCCAGCACCAGGTCGCCGGGCCGTGAGTAGGCAGCGATACAGGCCGAGACGACCTCGTGCGGCTTCTTGGACCAGTAGCCGTGCAGGCGGTAGGTACGCGAGGTGCGGCTGCCGGGCTCGAGCCGGAGGTCGCCGGGCGCGCGCTCGGGGGGATTGGTGTGGCGATTTTGCTCTACGAAGGAGTGCAGGGACCCGTCGTCGGTCCTGGGCACGAAGGGTTGCCGGGGGGCATCGACGGCGCGACGAACGGCGACTGGAATCGCGGCCATCGCACCTCCGGCGGTCAAACATCTCGGGCCAAGGATATTCCAGCGGAGCCGGTATGCTCATGGTAGATGCAGCCGACGGCGGCGGTGGAAAGATGCGCGGGAAATGTAAGCTGGTTAACAGACCGCCCGGCCCGCCCGGCGCATAGTACGCTGGTCCGATAAACAATCGGGCAGTCGCCAAAACTGAAGAGCGAGCTGAAAAGGGCAAACCCGTCGGAACGGCAGCAGGCCGGACCGGACGGGTTTTATTACTTGCCGGCTCGGACCAGTCGAAGCTCTTCAGCCGGGCGAGACAACTGAATAGATTCCCGAAAAAGGCAAAGCCGTCGCAAGGCGGAGACGCAAAGCCACGGAACTCAGGAGAGTCAGCCGGGCAGCCGCGGACACAGGCACTCGCTCGCGGCTATCAAGGTCAGAGCGAGTTTCTTCTGGGAATAGCCCGGGACAGATGGTCAGGCCCGGGATCGAGGAGGCAGACGAAAACTGACCGGTTGATGAAGAAGATGTTGAATCAGAGGAAGGGACATTACCAGAATGATGTTTTGGTAGACCATCGAATCGATCGAGCGTGAGGACGAGGGCCAGGCCCTGGTTGAGTACAGCTTGATCTTGTTTCTCGTGAGCGTTGCCATTGTGGCGGTTCTCGGACTACTGACCGGCCAGCTGCAGGTCGTTTTCCAGGCCGTTATCGCGGCGCTGGGCGGGTAAGGGACCGGGGGACCGGAGAGGAAGCGAACACGGGCGGCCCGAGATGACCAGAAGTCATAGGGAAACCGTGACGCGACCACAGAACGCTTCAATTGGAGCAACGGCCCAACCGGGTCGGAGTCGCGAACAACAGATCGAATAATCCACTTCCTCTCCGGGCAGGGCGCCTCAGCCGCCGAGGCGCCCTGCCATCCCCGCCCTCACCTACCAGTGGTGAGTATGAGCATGCTTTACGCAGCAGCGATTACCCTGGCGGCCGCGGCCGTCGCGACCGATCTCAGGTCCCGGAGGATACTGAACTGGTTGACCCTGCCGGCCCTGGGAGCGGGCGTGACGATTGGCCTTGTCAATGGCGGATTCGGCGGACTCGCCACCAGCCTGGTCGGCATCCTCGTTGGCGGCGGACTCCTGCTGGGGCCCACCCTGATCGGGGCTATGGGCGCCGGAGACCTGAAGTTCCAGTCAGCGATGGGCGCCCTGTTGGGCCCCTGGTTCGCGGCCATCGCGTGGGTACGTGGTCTGGGCGATGACCCGGCGACGGGCGCTGGCGCTCGGAGTCGTGGCGACAATCCTGTTGCAGGCCCTGCCCAACGGGGCATGACTGCGTCTGTTGACGTAGAGGAGGGGACTGGATGTTTAGAGACAGCGGAACAAGACGAATAGCGAGCGCCGCTTTTGTGGCGCTCTTCGCAGTCTGGGTGGTCGTGGCCGTGTCGGCGATGCGTTTCATCCGCGAGCAGAACGAAGAAGCCGGCCGCACCGAACCCTTCGTGGACGAACTGCGGACCTTCGTGGTGATGATCGTGCAGACCGACGAACTGGGCGGCGACATCGGCGGGGTGCTCCGGGCCCAGGCGCTGGCCTCGCGGACCCGGCGTCGGCAGGCGGCGCAGAAGAAGGCGCTGCAGGCGCCGGTGAAGATGGTGTTCCCGCTGGTGCTCTTCATCCTGCCGGCCACATTCGTGGTGATTCTCGGGCTGGCTGCCCTCCAGATCCTCCCGATGGTGCTCGTTGGCTGAGTTGGTGGAGATCCGCCGCTCCGACGGGAACGTTGTGACCCGCCGCGCGAAGGTAGCGGACACCTTCGGAACGCGGCTACGGGGCATGATGGGACGGCGCGAGTTTGGCCCAGTGGACGGCCTGGCGCTGGCCCCGGTGCGGAGCGTGCACAAGTTTTTCATGCGGATGGCGATCGATGTCCTGTTCGTGGATGAGGAAGGACGGGTCCTGGAGACCCGGCGAGCGCTGCCGCCCAGGCGCCTCGCGGCCGGCGGAAAGGCCGTTCGCCAAACGCTGGAACTGCCCGGCGGAACCATCGACCGGCTCGATCTGCAGCCCGGCGACCGGCTTATCTTCGGCCCGATCGCAAGTTGAGGCGGCGACCGGCGGGCAATAGTGCTATAAATGCTCGCTTCGTGGTGGGAACCTGCGGAAAGTGGCTCCCCGGCGACAGGAGTTGTTGATGAGCGAAACGGCGATCCCGGCGGCGGTCGACGACCTGCGGGCGCGGGTGCAGCCGTTGAGGGAAGATCCCGGCTCGGTGCTGGAGGCGCTGCACGCTGCCCAGGATGTCTTTGGCTACGTGCCGCCGGAGGCGGTGGAACTGATCGCCGAGGAACTGGGATACCCCGAGGCCCACGTCTATGGCGTGGTCACCTTCTACACGATGTTCTATGCCGAGCCGCAGGCGACGCACATCCTGCGGGTCTGCCGCGATCTCTCCTGTCACGTGAAAGGCGTCCGCGGAGTGGTGGCGGCGATCGAGAAGAAGCTGGGCATTCACGCCGGTCAATCGACCGCAGATGGCCGCTTCAAGCTGGAATTGGTCTCTTGTCTGGGACAGTGTGACCTCCAGCCCGCGATGCTGGACAACCTGGCGCCGCACGGTCACCTGACCCCGGAGCGGGTGGAGAAGTTGATCGACGAGCTGGGGGATGAGGCCTAGGAATGCCGGAAGTTCTGGTCGTAAATCGGAATCTGCAAAAAGAGAACTCGTGGCTGCTGGATACCTACCGGCGAGATGGCGGCTACGCCCAGGCGGAGCGGGCGGTGCGGGAAAGCACCCCGGAAGAGGTCATCGAGACGGTCACCGCAGCCGACCTTAAGGGGCGCGGTGGGGCTTTTTTCCCGACGGGCATGAAATGGAAGTTTGTCCGCGCCGATTCGAATACGCCGCGCTATGTGGTGGCCAACGGCGATGAGAGCGAACCGGGTACGTATTGCAACCGCTTCCTCCTCGAAAAGGACCCGCACGGGTTCATCGAGGGGATGATCATCGCCGCCTTCGCCATCGACGCCCACACCGGCTACATCTACATTCGCGGCGAATACGGATTCGCGGCCGAGCGGGTCCGCGAGGCGCTGCACGAGTGCTACGTCGCCGGGATCCTGGGCGAGGGCATCTTCGGCACCGACTACAAGCTGGACATTATCCTGCGGCGCGGGGCCGGGGCCTATATCTGCGGCGAGGAGACGGCGCTGTTCAATTCGTTGGAGGGCAAGCGGGGCAATCCCCGCTTCAAGCCGCCGTTCCCGACGAACTCCGGGGTCTGGAGCAAACCGACCGCGATCAACAACATCGAGACCTTCGCCTGCGTGGCGCCGATCCTGGAGCACGGCGCTGAGTGGTTCAAAGGGCTGGCAGTTGGCAAGGGCAACGCGGGGACCAAGGTCTACTGTCTGTCGGGCAATGTGCAAAAGACCGGGCTGTTCGAGCTGCCGCTCGGGACGACGGCGCGGGAGTTGATATTTGACTACGGCGGCGGCGTGGCCGACGGGCGGACTTTGAAGGCCTTCAAACCCGGTGGCGCGTCGGCGGCGGTGCTGACTCCGGACCTGCTGGACGTGCGGCTGGACCCGAGCATTATTCAGCACGAAACGATCATGGGGACCGGCGGCTGCATCGTGCTGGACGACACCGTTTCTATTGTGGAATCGGCCTACCGGGACGCGCTCTTTTTCGAGGAAGAGAGCTGTGGCTTCTGCATTCCCTGCCGCCAGGGCACTCCGAACCTGGTGCAGATCCTGGAGCGAATTCTGCAAGGCGAGGGCTCGATGGCCGACCTGGATCTGCTGGAGTCAATCGGCGAGTCGATGGCGTCGTCGTTTTGCGGTCTCGGGCAGTTCGCCTACCGGCCGGTGGTCGGGGCGCTGCACCGGTTCCGCGACGAGTTCGAGGGCTATATCCGCGGCGAGTTGCCGGTTTCGGCGTAGCGACCCGGAAGTGAGGCCGGTTGGCCGGCTAGGAGACCAGCAACAAGCCCGCGAGGCCCAGGTAGATGACCAGGCTGAGGGCGTCGTTGACAGTGGTGATCAAGGGTCCCAAAGCGATGGTGGGGTCGATCCGCAGGCGGCCGAGCACCAGTGGCACCGCGGACCCCAGGGCGGCCGCCAGCGCAAGCGACAGGGTCATGCTGAAGCCGATGTGCAGGCCGAGCCAGGGATCCCACCACCAGACGAAGGCCAGGAAGCCGGCGATCACCCCGCTGGCGAGACCCAGCATCAACCCGTAGCAGGCCTCCCGGAACACCGTGCGGGCCGGGTGGGTGGGTGCGCGGCTTTCCTGTAGCGATCCCAGCGCAGCGGCCAGCGACTGTACGCCGACGCTTCCGGCGGTGGCGGTGACGATCGGGATAAAGAGGGCCAAGACGATCAGCCGCTGGATTTCTTCGATGAATTCATTCATGAGCAGCGCCACGGCCAGTTCGCCGATAACGGTGACGAGCAGCCAGGGGAGCCGGTAGAAGACCGGCCCGAAGAAGCGTGGTTGCCGGCTGGTGGTGTCCTCGAAACTCCCGGAGACACGGAGCAGGTCTTCCAAGGCCTCTTCGGTGAGCACGTCCACCGCGTCGTCGATGGTGATCATGCCGACCAGGTGAGCGTCGTCATCGACCACCGGCACGGCCAGGAGGTCGTATTTCGCCATGGTCTGCGCGACGAGTTCTTGGTCGGTGTGGACGCTGATGCGGACGACATCGGGATCGCAGAGCAGGCTGACATCGATGTCTGGCGGCGCGCCGACCAGCGCCCGCAGGGAGACGACACCTACGAGGATCTCGACTGCGTCCACGACGTAGTAGACGTAGTAGATGTCGTCGGCGCGTTGGATTTACTCGCGGACCGGGCGGTCGGAACGGACGGCGGCGTAGGTGGTGGTCATCAGGCGCCCGGCGGAATCCTCGGCGTAGGAGAGCGCGCTCGCCACTTTGCGAGCGGCGGAGTCGGGCATCGAGAGCAGAAGCTGCTCGGTCTGATCGCCGCTGAGGTCGGCGATCAGTTCGGCGGCGGCGTCCGACTCCAATTCCTCGACGACGCGCGAAAGCCGGCTCCACTCGGTACCTTCAACCAGGGCTTCGGTAGTGTCTTCCCGGGCCTCGTCCAGCACTTCGGCGGCCACCGGGTTGGAGAGCAGAGAAAAGACCAGCAGGCGCTGGTCGTCCGCAAGTTCGTCGACGAAGTCGGCGACGTCGGCCGGGTGCATCTCCAGGAGCCGGGTGCGCAGGGCGCCGCGATCGCCGGCTTCGACTAGTGCGTTCAAGTCGGGTTCGGGGGTCACGGTTGAAGACCTATGGGCGGCGGGAAATGGTATCGAGCCCTCTTTGCGGTCCTTCGGGAGCCGTGGTTCACGTGGCGGGTTCGCCGAGCTGATACGAGGCCCCTGGCCGAGGAATCGTAGGGACCGCCGGGCCCGCTCGGAGGGGGAGGATGCTAGCACGGTGACGCAGGGGCGCCGCGAGCCTGGACCCGGGCGGTGGGGCGGACCCGGTTGCGGCTACCCGGCCTGCTCAGGGTTCGGCGATGGCTCCGGGCGGAATTCGCAACGCTCGGCGAAATCGCAGTGTTCGCAGCGTTTGCCCGGGTCGGGCGGGAAATCGGCGGCGGCGATCCGGCTGCCGGTGGCGACGATTGCCGCACGGGTGGCCTCAAGCTTCGCGGCGTCCACCGTGGCCGTTGATTTGGTGTTGTCGGTCAGGTAGTAGAGGCTGACGCGGCGCGGGCGCAGGCCCCAGTGATCCCGGCACGCCAGGGCGTAGATGGAAAGCTGCAGGCTGTCGCGGGCCGGGTCGCCTGCCGGGGCGGAGCCGGATTTGTAATCGATCACCTCGACCTCGCCGGACCCGATATCTTCTACTCGATCCACGATCCCCTCGATGCTGTCGGAGCCAATCGGCATCCGGAAACGCTCTTCAAGCATCAAGGGGCGCCCGAAGTCAGCGCTGTTGCTCTGCCAGAATCCGTTGACCAGCCCCAGCGCGCTGCGCCGCTGGTCGCCGGTTCCGTCCCGGTCGAGAATCCGGGCGCTGCGCCAGCGGCCGTCAAAGATGGTCTCCAGGTCGCCAATACCGAGGGAAAGACCGTCGCGCACTCGTTCGAGGAAGTCGGAGATCACGTTGTGGACCACGGCGCCAGCCAGCAATCGCGGCTGAAACGGCACGCGAATCTTCTCGATGTAGCGAAGGTTGTAGGCCCAGGGGCAGAAGTCGTACAGGCTGAGCTTTGTGTAGCTGAATCGCAGAGCTAACTCTCGATCGGGAGTTTGATGATGCCGGCCCCGGCCGATAATTAGGGCATGGCGAGACTAGCAGGCATAGAGCGGACGACCGTGAATGAGACGATGTTCGCTCGGGTTCGGCGGTTAGAGTCGGAACAGGACGGCGGGTAGCGGCTTATGGTCCACCGCCTGGACGATCAACTCACGGGGCCGCGCGACCGTGACGGGAGCCAGCACTTCGATGTCAACAATCTCGTGCCCGGGCACGTTCAGTTTGTGGACATCCTGATCTAGCCCCACCCCCCGGTATCATGGCGAGCATGGCACATGTGGGACTGACGGGCGTCGGTATCGCACCCACCGGATACGCGCGGGGCGCGCACGCGGTGGTGGTGGAAATCGTCGCGACGAAGGGTGTCCTGGGAGTGCAGCCGCTTTGGACCCACAGCATCGATTTCTCTATCGATCTGACCCGCCGGCTCCATGACCTGACACGGCGTCACGTCGGGTGGTCGGAGTTGCTGGCGCTCGACAACGAAATCGGCGGCCACTACGCGGAGCTGGTGGAAGACCTGCTGGTAGGGGCGCGGATCGGCGATCGCCAGATCCAGTTCGTGGCCATGCAGGGGGTGGCGATCGGCGCGGTGGATGAGCATCCCGGGACAAATCTGCCGGCGGAACTGAAAGTGGCGCACCTGGGGATCACCGTCGTCTCGGATTTCGCGGCGGCAGATATGACCGCTGGGGGGTGTGGATCGCCCATCGACACCTTGGTCGATCATCAGATGTTCGAGGAAGAGAAGCTCGGGACGCAGGTCGTTTCGCTCGGGGCGCTGGCCGGGATCGCGGTCCTGCCGCCGGCCGGCTCCGACCTGGCTCCGTTCGGGTTCACCGCCGGCCCAGGGATGGTGCTAAACGAGATCCTGGCGCTTCACGGATCGGACGACGCGCCGGATTCCACCGGCGGAGATCGACCGAACGTCATCGCCGATCCGCGGGAAGCCCTGTTGGCCCGCCTGCTGCGCCATCCGTACCTGGAGACCCCACCACCGAAATCGACCGGGGTCGGGCCTTTTGGGGCGCGGCTGATCGACGCGGTTCGCAAATGGCCGGAGGCGGAGGGGGTCGAACCGGCCGAGCTGGCGGCGACATTCCGCGCCTTTACGGCCCGTGCGATCGCCGACGCGGTCGAGCGTTTTGTGCCCGGCGAGCACTCGATCGAGCGGACGATCGTGGGCGGGACCGGGGCGAGCGATCCGGAGCTGGTGACGCAACTGAAACTCGTGCTGCCGGACTGCCCGGTCTTGCGCTACGAAATGTTTGGCCTGCCCGGCGGCTCGCGCGATGCCATCACCGCGGCAATGCTGGGAGCGACGGCGCTGGCCGGGATACCGAACAACGTGCTGGGCAGTATCGGAGCGTCCGAGCCGGTGGTGATGGGCAAGATCGCCCAGGGAGAGAACTTCAACGCGCTGCGCGGTGAGGCGCTGTCCCTGCGGAGCGAATGGCTGGGGCAGTAACCCCGCGGCTAGCTCCGCTCCTCGACTGTCACCTTGAGGATGCGGACGTCTTCGGCCGGGGATGACTTCTCACCGCTCGGGCCGACGTTCGTCTCGACATCGTTGATCTTGTCGACCGTGTCGAGGCCCTCGTCGAGCACGCCGAAGAGTGCGTACTGCTTGGGGAGGCGGCCGGTGAGGTCGTCCAGGGTGATGAAGAACTGGCTGCCGCCTGAGCCGGGGGTGCCCTTGTTGGCCATCGCGAAGGTGCCCTTGACGTAGTTCAGGTCGGAGGGGATAGGGTCTTCTTCGATGGTGTAGCCGGGGCCGCCGGTGCCGGTGCCGGTGGGATCGCCGCTCTGTAGGACGAAGTCTTTGACGATGCGGTGGACGACGAGGCCATCGAAGTAACCCTGCTTGGCCAGGAAGACGAAGTTGTTCACCGCGTGCGGTGCGGCGTCGGGAAAGAGCCGGCCGCTCATCGTCCCGTGGGTGGTTTCAACCGTCACCAGGTACTCGGTGTCGGTGTCGATCGTCATCTCCGGGGGCGCATCCCACTGCATGGTCCCTCCATCGGGTTTCGGGCTGCTTGCCTCTTTTTCACCGCAGGCGGTCAGCGTGGCCACGAGAAACAGGATCGCCGCAACGATTTTGAGCGTCATCAGCATGCTCCCCATTGCCTGTAAACGGTGTCCGGCCACGATTTCAATTCGTTCGCCGCCTAGTATGCCGCATCGGAGCAGGTTGCGGCCTGCCGAAGGCGAGCGGTGTTTCGGCCCGACCGGGGCTGCCCGGGTGGCCGACTTGCCCGACGGCGGTCGCTCATCGACACTGGCCGGGGGAGGCTCCGCCGGCCTCCGAGCCGTGATTCGAATCCAGGGAGCGACGCAAATGAATGAGATCAAGGACCTGGCCCGCGGCGCGATTGAACGCCGCCGCCAGGATGTCATCGATGTGGGGGATCGCATTCTGCATATGCCGGAGTTGGGGTTCAAAGAGTACCGGACCGCGGGAGTGGCGAAGGAGTTCCTGGAGAGTCTGGGCCTGGCGGTCCGGGATCGAATTGCGCTGACTGGTCTGAAGGCGACCCTGGATACTGGGCGGCCCGGCCCGACGGTGGCCGTGATGGGGGAACTGGACGCCCTAGTGGTGGCCGGGCATCCGCTGGCCGACCGCGAAACTGGCGCCGCCCACGCCTGCGGGCACAACGGCCAGATAGCGGGGATGCTGGCGGCGGCGATCGGCCTGAGCGAACCGGCGGTGCTGGCCGGGCTCTGCGGGCGAGTTGTCTTCATCGCTGTCCCAGCGGAGGAGTACGTGGAGGTTGAGTATCGCCGCGATCTCGTTCGCTCGGAGAGGCTGCACTTCCTCGGCGGAAAACCGGAACTGGTGGCGCTGGACGAACTGGCCGATATCCATATCTGCATGATGGTCCATCTGGCACCGATGGAGCACCGGGCGGGCGTGGCCGAGTCCAACAACGGTTGCGTGGTGAAGATGGTCCGCTTCCTGGGCAAGGCGTCGCACGCCGGCGGCGCCCCGCACGATGGCGTCAACGCCCTGAATGCCGCCAATCTCGCGATGCAGGCGATTCACGCGCAGCGCGAGACTTTTCGCGATGAAGACGCGATCCGAGTACACCCGATCATCACCCGCGGCGGAGATATCGTGAATGTGGTTCCGGCGGAAGTCACACTCGAGACCTACGTGCGCGGGAAGACCCTGGAGGCCATCTTTGACGCCGAGGCCAAGGTGGACCGGGCGCTGAAGGCCGGCGCCATGGCGGTGGGTGCGACCGTGGAGATCGAAACCTTGCCGGGCTACATGCCGCTCCAGAATCATGCCGAACTGGGCGATCTCTTCCTGGCGAACGTGGCCGGCATGTTCGGCCCCGATAGCATCAAGAAGGACGGACATCGGGCCGGCTCGACGGACATGGGCGACCTCAGCCACTTGATGCCGGCGATCCACCCCTACATGAACGGAATCACCGGTGCGGGACACTCGGTCGATTGGACGGTCACCGACCAGGGCGCCGCTTACGTTGATCCCGGTGTCGCCATGGCGATGACCACCATCGACCTGCTCGGGAACGGTGGCCAGCAGGGGGAACGGATAGTTAATGAGTTTCAGGCTCCAATGAGCCGCGACGAGTATCTGGAAGTCCAGCGGGCGGTGTTCCGAACGGAAGCGTTCGGACCCGAGTAGCCGGGTCCCTTACCGGGGGCGGGCTTCTGACCTACTGGGAGCCGGTGTTGGCCGGTTACAGCGCACAACGATCATTCCGCCTACCATTCCCTCTTGCCCGTCCCCTAGTTCATATGGAAAGTGATCGTAGCGCCGAGTGACGTTCTCCGAGCAGAGTCCCGAGGAAGAGGCCGGCCCACCCACGGAGCCCGCCGGTCTGGCGGAGGTGGCTCGCGACGGCGCGTCGAGTTCGCGCCAGGTTCTGGGCCTGGCCTGGCCGGTGTTCGTGGAGAACCTGCTGCAGACGATGGTCGGCACCGTCGACACCCTGATGGTTTCGGTGATCGGGACGGTGGCGCTGGCCGGGGTCGGCACATCGGTGGTCCTGATCTGGGTCATTCAATCTTCCATCATGGCGGTCGCCATGGGGGGGAGCGTGCTGGTGGCGCACGCGGTCGGGGCTCACGATGAGAGTCTGATCGGCCGATCGGCCAAGCAGACGGTTCTGCTGGGCCTCATTTTGAGCCTCGTGCTAACCGTCGTTGGATCACTCTTCGCGGAGCAATCGGTCGCGTTGTTGGGCCCGGAGGAGGAGGTGCTGCGCATCGGCACCGACTACATGCTGGTGACGATGGCGACCTCGGTGAGTCTGGTGACGATGTTCGTGACCGGCGGAATCCTGCGCGGCGCCGGCGACACGCGGACCCCGATGTACGCCGGGGTGGTGATGAACGTGATCAACGTGCCGCTTTCATTCGTGCTCATCTTCGGCGCGGTGGGTTTCCCCGAGCTCGGGCCGGTCGGCTCGGCCTGGGGGGCCGCGATAGCGCGTTTCGTTGGCGCGGCCGGATTGCTCTACATGCTCTTCCGCGGAAATCGGGTGGTTTCGATCAGCGGGCGCGAACACTGGCGGCTGGGGATTGATGTCGTCCGACGAATACTGCGAATCGGTATCCCTGCGATGCTGGAGCAGCTGCTTTTGTCCATGTCGATGCTGGTGTTCACGGCGATGGTCATTTCGCTCGGAACCGCGGTCTACGCTGCCCAACGAATCACCTTCCAAATCCTTTCGCTTGGCTGGATGCCCGGGTTTGCGTTCGCAGTGGCGGCCACCACCCTGACCGGACAGGCACTGGGGGGTGGCCGGCCGCAGGACGCGGTGAGGGCCACGTGGATCGCGTCGGCCTACGCGGTCTTCTTCATGACTTTGTTTGCGGCCGTGGTCTTCTTGCTCCACGAACCGGTGGCCGGCATCTACACCGACGATCTCCGGATCGTTGCTCTGGCCGGGGAAGCCATGCGGGTACTGGCCATCGCCTTTCCGCTGTTTGCGGTCAATATTGTCCTGCAAGGCGGCCTGCGGGGCGCCGGGGATACCCGGTTCCCGATGGTGCTCACTGGCGTGTCCTCTTGGTTGATACGCCTGCCGACGGCCTGGTACATCGGGGTCCACCTCGAATACGGGCTAACCGGGATGTACTGGACTTTCCTGGTAGAGACCATGGTTCGTCTGGTTGTGATCCTTTGGCGTTACCAGGCCGGAAGGTGGAAAAAAATCGTGGTTTGAGCGGCGTTTCGCGTTTGTTGCACCCCGACGAGACCGGCCCCCTCAGACGGCCTGATCGGATGCAGTAGGATTTCTCCTCGCCGGGCGGAACGTCGCCGGCGGAGCCTCGGGGAGAAGCCCCGAATCGCGGAGCGAATGATGGTTCCACTTGAGGACGAATTCGGGGATCTTGTCGGAAAATCACGACGCGGGCACGGACTGTCGGTCGAGGAACTGGCCGCACAGACGGGCATTGATGCGGGGTCGCTGTCGGCGTTCGAGGGTTACCGGCACGACCCCACCCGCGAGCAGTCGGACACCCTGGCGAAACGGCTGGGCCTAGACGCCCCGAAGCTCTGGGAGATCGCGGCCGACACCTGGGCGCCGGAGGCGGTCGAGCCAACTATCGCGGGCGGACTCGAAGTTCAGTCACTCTGGTACGGACCGGACCGGGTGTGGGCCTATGTGGTTGGTGACGCGGCGAGCTGCGTCCTGATCGATGCCGGAGTCCCCGAGGGCGACATCCGGGCGGCGGTCGGCCAGCGTGAACTGGCCGGAGTCCTGCTGACGCATACGCACGGCGATCACATCAACGCCCTCGGGGCCATCGTCGGCGGGACGGACATTCCCGTTCACATGCCTGCCGAAGAGCTGGGCGCGGTGGCCGGATTGGGCGGCGACGCGCGCCCGTTTTCCGATGGGGATGTTTTACAGGCCGGACCCGGCGGATTCAAGGTGCTGCATACACCCGGGCACACGGCGGGCGAATCCTGCCTGGCGGTCGGCGATGCGGTATTTGTCGGCGACGCGCTATTCGCCGGCTCCATCGGAGGCACCAATCTGGGCGTGGATGCCTTCCCGATCCACAAGCAGACGGTCCGCGACAAAGTGCTGACCCTGCCAGGCTCAACCAAGCTGTTCTCGGGCCACGGCCCGCAGACGACGGTTGCCGAGGAGCTGGCCCACAACCCGTTCTTCTAGCGCCGGGGCCTAGTGGTGGCCCTTCACGTAGTCCGGATCGAGGTACTTCTCCGGGTCGTCCTCGAAGTCCAGGCGGCAGCCTCTGGCGCAGAAGTAGCAGGTCTTGCCTTCGTGCACGGCGGTTTCCGTGGCCGTGGCCTCATCGACTTCCATCCCGCAGACCGGGTCGATTGCGGTTGCCATTGATCTCATCCTTCTCGGGCGGCCCGGCGGGCCGCGGTCATTGGGACTATCCCGTTAGTCGCAGACGGCGCAGCCGCAAGGCGTTGCTGATGACGGTCACGTCGCTGAGGGCCATCGCCACGGCGGCCAGCATCGGATCGATCGGCCGACCGAAGAAGGCCATCGAAAGCCCGGCGGCCAAGGGTATCAGAGCGGTGTTATAGGCGAAGGCCCAGAACAGGTTCTGCCGGATGGTCCGCATGGTGCGCCGGCTCAAGTCAATGGCCATGCGGATACCCTGCAGATTGCCGCTCATCAGTGTGACATCGGCCGCCTCTATGGCGATATCGGTCCCGGTGCCCATGGCAATGCCGACATCGGCCTGGGCCAGCGCCGGGGCGTCATTGATACCGTCGCCGACCATGGCGACCTTACGGCCTTCCGATTGGAGCCGTTTGATCTCGCCGGCCTTGTCGGCAGGCAGGACGCCGGCGATGACGCGGTCGATGCCGATCGATGCCGCGACGGCATTGGCGGTGCGGAGGTTGTCGCCGGTGATCATCACGATGTCAATCCCGCGTTTGCGGAGATCGGTCACGATGTCCGCGGCGTTATCTTTAAGGGTGTCGGCGATGCTGATTACGCCGACCAACTCGCCGTCCACGGCGACGCAGGCGACACTGTCGCCGCGGGCGACCAGGCGATCGGTGGCCCCGTCGGAATCGGCGATCCCGCGCTCGGCCATCAGTGCCGCGTTGCCGGCGACAACGATGTGGTCGTTGATACGGGCGCTGACCCCCAGGCCGGTGAACGACTCGAAGTCCGCGACGGCCGGTAGTTCGAGATCGCGGATCGACGCTTCCCGCACGATCGCGGCGGCCAGAGGGTGCTCGGATGCGGATTCGACCGCCGCCGCCAGGCTGAGAACCTCGGCCTCGGCCAGGCCGTTGAGAGGAACGACGGAGGTGACCCGGGGACGGCCGATGGTCAGGGTGCCGGTCTTGTCCAGCACTGCCGTGTCGATGCGGTGGGCGGTCTCGAGGGCTTCGCCGCCGCGGAACAGGACGCCGTGTTCGGCCCCGCGGCCGGATCCGACCATGATGGCCGCCGGGGTGGCGATGCCGAGCGCGCAGGGGCAGGAGATGATGAGCACGGCGACGGCGGTGACCACCGCCAGCGTCAGGCTGGGTCCCCAGATCAACCAACCCAGGAACGCCAGGAAGGCGATCCCCAGGACGGCGGGCACGAAGTAGCCGGCGATGACGTCGGCGAGCCGTTGGATGGGTGCCTTGGAGCCCTGAGCGTCTTCGACCAGCCGCACGACCTGGGACAGGACCGTGTCGCTCCCCACCCTGTCGGCGGTGAACTGGAAGCCTCCGGCCAAGTTGACAGTCCCGCCGATCACCGCATCGCCGGGGCCTTTGTCCGCCGGGATGCTCTCTCCCGTGATCATCGACTCGTCAATCGTTGAATTGCCCTTGACGATACTGCCGTCCACCGGAATCCGTTCGCCGGGACGGACCAGGATCTGGTCGCCCGGGTGGACATCCTCGACCGGCAGATCAATGGCCTGACCGTCGCGGATGACCCGGGCGGTGCGGACCTGCAATTCCATCAGTTTGCGAATAGCGCTCGAGGTCTGGGCCATGGCCCGGTTCTCCAGGTAGCGCCCGAGAAGTATCAGCCCGATGATCGTCGCCGAGGTCTCGTAGAACACGTCGGGCTCGAGTCCGGATTGCCGGAACCAGTCCGGAGCGAAGGTCGCCATGACGCTGAACAGATACGCCGCGCTGGTGCCGACCGCGATCAGGGTGTCCATGTCGGAACTGAACGTCTTCAGCCGGGCCCACATGCCCTTGTAGAAGCGCCAACCGCCCCAGATTTGGATGGGGGTGGCGAGGGCGAACATGAAATACCGATTGGTGATGAAGTCCGGGGTCCAGCTCCAGTGGGCGCCCATGCCGCCCCACATGAGTACAAACGCCGCCGCCAAGGTGAGGGAAAAGCGGAGCTTGAGATCGTTCAACTCGGCGGTCTTGCGACGTTCGAGCAGGTCGCCGGTTGCTTCTTCGGACCCGGCCTCTTCGGCCACCTCGTAGCCCGAGGCATCGACTCTCGCCACCAGTACGGCGCGGTCGACGGCGCCGGGGAGGAAGGTTACGGTAGCGGTCTCGGCTGCCAGGTTGACGCTCGCGTCCACAACGCCGTCGGTGTCCTTCAGAAACCGCTCGACGCGGCCGACGCAGGAGGCGCAGATCATCCCGAGAACGTGGAGGGTCGCGGTTTCCCGGGCGACGTCGTAGCCGGATGATTCGACGGCTTCGATCAATTCGGTGATGCCGGTGCTGTCCGGGTCGAACTGGACGGTGGCTCTTTCGGTCGCCAGGTTCACCGCGGCGTCCGCCACCCCGTTGGCGTCTTTCAGGAACCGCTCTACCCGCCCGACGCAGGAGGCGCAGGTCATTCCTTCTACCGGAATGGCGAGTTCGGCGGTGGCGGGGTGTTGTTCGGTGGCCATGGTGGCTAGTAGCTGTCGGAGGTGGCCGCAGGCTCGGCGAGCAGCATCTCGGCGATTTCGGCGGGGACCAGCGGCACGCGCTTCAGGTGACCGGAGCCGCGGAAGACATCCATCAATTCGCTGATCACGCGCTCGCGTTCGGCCTGGTCTTCGCTGCGGATGGCGGTGGTGACACAGTGCTGGAGGTGACTTTCAAGAACGAGCGCGTTGACCTTCTCGATAGCTCCCTGGATGGCAAGGGTCTGCTTGAGAATATCGACGCAGTAGGCGTTGTTCTCGACCATGCGCTCGACCCCGTGCACGTGGCCTTCGACGGAGCGCCAGCGGGCGAGCACGCTCTTCTTGATCTCGGTGTCCATTGGGATGACCTGCTTCACTATTGCGGACCTGCAAGCGGCTCAAAGTCTACCCCACCCAGGGGTGGGGGTCAATCAATCAGGTAACTACAGGGTAGGTGGTGCCAGGTGACGCGCTCTTCCTGGCGGCCGGACCGACGGACACGCGGGCAGCGCCCGGGATGCCGCCGGCGCTGATTCTGCCCCTTGCGGCGCGTTCCCGGGGGCTGCGATGTAGTGTTAGAGAATCTCGCCGGCGCGGATCGTGTGCTCGGCCTTGAGTTCGTGGTGGCCCGTCCATTCGGTACCCATGGAATCGGTGAAGACGACCTCACGCTCCTGGTGCCGCAACACCGCGATGTCGGCCTCCCGGTCCACCTGCAGACTGCCGACCTGGTCCTGCAATCCGATCACGCCGGCCGGTTCCCACGTGGAGCGATGGATGACCTCCAGCAGGGGGACGCCCAGGTCGAGCATCTTGGCCATGGTGGTCGGCATGTCGTGCACCGGGCCGTTGATGTTGGTCACATGGAGGTCGGTGCTGATGGAATCCGCCATGAAACCGGCGGCGACCGCGCTGCGGGCGCGTTCGTACTGGAAACTGCCGGAGCCGTGGCCGATGTCGAACAACACCCCGCGGTCGCGCGCCGCCCTGGCGGCGGCGGTGGGCTGGTCGTGCTCGTCAAACAGGTTGTTGGTGCCGGCCCGGTAGCAGTGGGTCACGATGTCGCCGGGGCGCAGCATCGAGAGCAGTTCCCCCATCGGAATCGGCGAGTTGCCGATGTGGACCATCAGGAACGTGCCCGCGTCGTGGGCCATCGTCACGGCCTGCTGGGCGTGGTGACGGCCCTGCTGCCCCCAGCCGACGAGCGGTCCGCTGAGGCGGACCTTGCAGCCGATGAAGGTGCCGGGGAACTCCTGGATGCCCGCGATTCCGCCGGTCGGATCGGCGAACGCCGGGTCGTTGAGTTCGCCCTTGTACGACACCAGGCCGATCTCGCTGAGATTCATCAGGCCGAGCACCCGCACGCACGCCGGATCGACGATCCACTCTTTGAAGCCGCGGTAGTTTTGCGAGCCGGTGCTGCCGGCGTCGAGCATGGTGGTGGTGCCGCCCTTCGTCCCGATTTCGTCGGCGTCGACGCCCCAGAACGTGGCCCCTCGATAGACGTGGACATGGATGTCGACGAGCCCCGGGGTCACCAGGCAACCCGTTGCATCCACGGTTCGGGCACCGCCGGGTTCGATCTCGGGCGCGATCTTCGCGACTTTGCCGCCGCTCACCGCCACATCGCGGATGCCGTCGAGGCTGGTTGCCGGGTCGATGACCCTTCCGCCGGCGATGACGAGGTCGAAGGACTGGTTCTGGGCATTCAAAGTGGATCAAACCTCTCGCTGGTGACGAATCGTAACGCGGCTCGCGTCGCGGTCGTTTTCATGAGTGAGAGGCCCCTGCACCGGGCGGTTCTGCCGTCTCAAGTGGTTCCGTTGCGCGGGCCTCTCGCCTATTTATCGGATCCACCCCAGAAAGATGCCAGGTCCACGTCGGGCTCCGTCATCGCGGCCATCCGCTCGGCCTCGCGCTCCTGTACCGCCCGGGCGGCCTGGAGCAGCTCGACGGTGACGCTGGCGGGAAACACTCCTACGCCGTTCTCGTCGGCGTGGAGCAGCGATCCCAGGCTGACAAGCGTGCCGCCGATCATGATGTCCGGGCCAACCTCCACGATCTCGTAATTTCCGTGGTCCGGGGTGGCGCCGGCGGCGAAGTAGTGGAAACCCATCCCGCGGACCGTGCTCAGATCGCGGACGCCGCCGTCGGTGACGAGTCCGATGGCGCCGAATTTCGCAGCGGATGTCGCCATCATGTCGCCGAAATGGCACGAGCGCGACCGATCGGGGCCGACGTCCTGGAAAACCAGGACGGCCGGCTTGGGCGCCGCCTCCAGGGTCTGGAAGAGTTTTGCGAAGCCGGACCGCACCCCCGGCGGCCCGGGCACCGCGCTGCGAGCGGTTGCGGTCACTGCGTACCCGACCATCCGGCCCAGGTCCGGAAACATACAGCGGATGTCGAACCCCATGAATCCGTCGGTGCGGTCGCGCAGTTGCAGCCGCTCAATCGCGTTGCAGACCGTTGGCGTGTCGAATTCGCGGAGCAGATCTAGATTCTCCCGGCCTTCAGCAGTCAATCAGTTCTCCGATCCCCAGCCGGGGAGTATTCGTAGAGAATTCGCGGTTCGCCCGGGACGATTGTGGATTCAAGGACCGGCGCGATCAAATCGGTCGCGAGCAATCGCTGCAGGGCGGTTCGCTGCTGGTCGGTCGCGCGATTGGGATTGTGATAGATGAAGCGAATCCCAAGCTCATCGAGGTATTCCTTATGGAGCGTCTCCTGCGCCCAGCCGTATACCGATGAGTACTCCTGAGCGTGCGACAGATGATGGTAGCCGTAGGGGATGAACTGGCCGGTCGCGGCGGAAATCCGGGCAGTGATCTGGTCGTTGCGTGAATCGTAAAGGTCGTACGCGGTGCGCGATCCCCAAAGGACCAGGAGCCCGTCGGTGACGTCGGCTTCGGCGAGGAGGAACTCGATCGCCGGCCCGTCGGTGCCGGAGTCGGCGGTTTCGGCCTGAGCGATCATGCCCGGCCAGGCGATGGAACTCACCAGGAAGGCCACCAGCGAGAGCCCGCCGACAGCGCTGAGGACCGCGCGGCGGGCCCGATCGGAGAACCCCGGCGCGCGGAGCCGGGTTGCGCCCCAGATCCCGAGCGCTACGAAACCGATGCCGGCGCCGAAATGGGCGAAACGGTAGATATCCGGCGGAGAAGACTCGAAATGGAACACGGTGCCGGCCAGCGCGCCGGCCGCGCCGGCCAGAGCGAAGATGAAGGCCGGGCGATCGGGCCGCGCGGCGCCGGTGATCGCGATCGCCAGCAGGAGAAACATGATCAAGCCGCCGTCGACCAGGTATTCCCAGCTCAGAAAGTTGACTTCGTGCTGGTCGGGATTGGACCAGTAGAAGAGCGGGCCGCCGGAGTTGTAGCCCCAACTGGTGTAGCTGCCCGGCGCCGCGCTGTTTAGGTGCACGCCGAGTTGCAGGACCGCGCGATCGCCGCGGAAGATGCCCCCGAGAACGCTGGAGGTGGTGAGGGCCAGGGCGGCGGCCGGGATCAGGCCGGCAACGGGCAGGGCCGGCAGCCACCAGCGCGACCGCCGCACTCGCCACATCATCAGAATTCCGTATCCGACGATGGCCGCGGCGACGGCCGCGAAGAAGTACTCACTGGCCGCCGCCAGCAGGGTCAGGGTTATGACCAGGAGACCGAGCAGCGCGGCGCGGCCGCGGGAGGATTGGCCGCTGCCGGCGAGTTCGAGCACCAGCCACAGGGAGGCGAGGGCAGGGAAGAATCCGAAGATGTTGGTGGGGTTGTGGGTCGCCATGGTGAAGGTAGGGCCGAGGAACACTCCCGACCAGGTCACGGCTTCCGGGCTGCGGGCCACCAGGGCGACGGCCTCGCCGAGGCCCTCCCGGGCAGCGTAAGCCGGTAGGCCGAGCCAGTACAGGGGCCCCCATCCCCAGAGAAGCATCCCGGCGAAGACGCCCGCCTTCAAGTTGTGCGTCAGGCGGGCGACCACGCCTAGCGTGCCTAGGAACAGGCCGACACCGAGGGCGCCGAGAAAGTGCGGCAAAACCGTTGGTACGTCGATTCCCAACAGGTTCTGGGTGGCGGAGGCGAGCGTGTGGACCGAGAATCGGTAGGTCATGAAGAAATCGGGCTCGAACGGGTTGACCACGGGAAAATTGCCGCGACCAATCGTCGCGACCAACCCGCTGTGCAGGTATTCGGTGGCGACGTCGGCGCCGCCCGCGGTCCCCTCGAACCAAAAGGCTAGGGCAGAGATATAGATGCAGATCGAGACCCCGGCGATGACGGCGAGGCCCACCGGCCCGATGGCGGGAGATTGCTGCCGTTCGGCGACGGGTGACCAGGCCGGGACCAGCCGCCGGATTGTGAATGCCAGCGCGACCAGGCCGGCTGCTGCCACTACGCTGGACCAGCCGGCCGGTAGGAGCATCGGCAGCCAGAGGAGCGCGAAGCCCTGTAAGACCGTCGCCACCAGAATGGCTAGGCCGAAGACGATGAGTGGGTTCGGTTCGCCCAGCAATCGGCGCACGATTGCCGCCGCAGACCACAGGCCGACGCCGACAACTAGGATCAGCAACGGCAACCCGGGCAGCGACATCAGGCCGTGGCCGCCGGCGGGGCGCGGTGACCGCCGCTCACTGTGGCGAGGGCGTTGGATGGTTCCCTATGACTGGCCCCGAACGGGTGGAGGAAACCGGGCGCGGACGGCCCCGCTCCATAGGGTCGATGATATAATTCCCAGTCTCTCGCGGCCTGGGAGAGATTGATGGCCAGAATGTTTTCGCGGGAGACAAGTGTTGTGGCTCGGAATCCGTCGTAAGAGGGTTCGCTGGCGATGTTAGGGGCATAAGGTATGTCAGCCAAGATGTGGTTGCGTATCGCCCAGAATGTCCGCGGATTGCGGTTGAAGGCCAAGCATGACTGAAGACGGTGGTGCCAGCACCGAGGCGGACCTCCTGGCGCAAGCGAATGACCAGGTGGCGCTCATGGCCGCGCAGGCCGATTTCGCCAGCGCACTCAATGCTTCGATTGATCTTGACGATGTGGTCAAATCAGCGGCCGCTCTCATGCGCCAGGTATTTGGCATCGATCAACTGGCGGTGATCGTGGTTGGCCCGCAGGCAGACCTGATCGGCATCCGCAGCGATCGCGCGGATCCGAACGTAGTGGAGCATTTCTCCATCAGCGGTGGCGAGCGGGTATTGCTGAAAGCCTTTACCGCCGGGGAGACAAAGCATCGCGACGAGGGCGACGATCACCAGGGCGTGGCAGATGTCGTGGGCCACGGTGATCTGAAGAGCTTTGTGACAATGCCGCTGCAGTCGTCCCATGGATTGGCGGGCGCGTTGCTGGCGGGATCAACCTCGATCGGTCAGTCGTCCCAGTACGGCGGAGAAATCCTGAAGGATGCCGCCAGTGAGATGGGCACTGCAATTGAGCGGGTGGTGTCGTTCGAGAAGAGCCGACTGCAGGCGATTACTGACCCGCTGACGGAACTTTATGACCGCCGGTACTTCACCGAAGCCCTGCGCAATGAGGTGCGCAAGGCAAACCGACTCGGCTATCCGCTGGGCCTTTTCATGATTGACATCGACCACTTCAAGCTGGTGAATGATACCTACGGGCACATCGCCGGCGATGAAGTTCTGACGAGAGTCGCGCGCACAATTTGAAGACTCGGTTCGAGCGTCCGACGTGGTGGCGCGGTATGGGGGGAGGAGTTCGCGGTGATACTGGTCGGCTGTCCGCCGAGCGACCTGGAGGTGCTGGCGGAGAAGACCCGGTTGGCGGTGGACAGCGCCGAAATGCCGCACGCCAGCGACGACGACCGGTCGGTGACGATCAGCCTGGGTGCGGCATCCTAACCAGGATATGACCATGGACGCCGAGGGCCTGATTGATTGCGCCGACCAGGCGTTGATGGAGACCAAGCGATCCGGTCGAAACCGGGTGGTCATCGGCGACACCCTGGCCGTCTAGCGGGACCGGTGACGCGGGCGGGCAGGCCCGATTGCGGTGCGGCGGCTCAGACCGGCGTACATCCTGGATGTGGCTGAGATTCCGATAAACTCTGCTAGGCGAGTCGCGGCGGAATCGGACGCGGCTCGCTCCGCCCAATAATGGAGTCCTTCGCGGATCTGCGGGACACGCTGATGGCCCTCCTGCAGTTGCACCAGTACAAGGCCATCGCGGTGCTGATCGGCGTGGAAGAGGCCGGTCTGCCGCTGCCTTTGCCCGGCGATTTGGCCATCGTATTCATGGGCACCCAGGTCTCCGCCGGCAAGGCATCACCGATTCCGATCGTGCTGGTGACGGCGGGATCGGCCACAACCGGCGCCAGCGCCCTGTATTGGATCGCGCGACTTCTCGGGACGCGAATCGTGGAGCGCTACGGACGGTGGCTCCATCTGACCGCGGAACGGCAGGAACGGGTTGAACGGTGGTTCGCCCGGCACGGGGCCGCCGTGATAATCGTGGGCCGCCTGATACCCGGGCTGCGCATTGCCGTGGCGGTGGCGGCGGGGGTGGCGAGGGTCCGATTCTCCAGGTTCGTTATCTACACCGCC